>JBCBUN010000032.1:0-10059 GCA_039818145.1 Pseudomonadota bacterium | reverse complement strand
TTTCTGTGCAGGTGCGGTGCGCTTGGTACTCATGGTTCACCTCTAGCATACAGGCAGTATCATACATCTTGTATAATTTGTTCGCCGGTGATACCTCTTTCATACAAACTGTATGAAAGAGGCCCTCATGTCCCAAGCAACCGCAGTGTCTGTTGCCCCGCATACGTACGATCAGGCTTACCCTGTGATGATTGCCGCTCTGGTCGCCACGGCTGCAGCCTTGACCGGCATCTTCTCGGGCAATACCGAGGCAGAAAGCTGGCAACTGGCCGCCCGCTATACGGCCCGTACAGGAGCCGCCTTCTTCCTCATCGTCTTTCTTGCAGGTCCATTGTCACGCAGCCCAGTCGGCCCGGGGATAGAATTTCTGTCGAAAAACCGCAGGGCGTGGGGTCTGGCATTCGCCACCGCCCACTTCATTCACCTGGCGTTCCTGACAAGCTTCTTCGTGATTTCCGGTCAGTCACCTGATCCACTGACTGTGGCGATCGGCGGAGCCGGATACGCGGTGCTGCTGATGATGACCATGACGGCAAACGATGCATCGCAGCGCGTCATGGGACACGGTTGGACCGTGATACACACCGCAGGGTTGTTCTATATCTGGTTTGTGTTTGCCGCGAGCTACGGGGTGCGCCTTACAAATCCAGATAGCATTTGGATCGGTGCCATCGGCTCTACCCTGTTTTGGTCCGCCTTGATGGTAAGGATCATCTGGCGCAAGCGTGGATGACGCGCCAGATTCCGGCGTTATAGTAGCTCCCGAAAAGACCATTATCTCCGCGCAGCAAGAGAGGCACCCGCTCAACGAGGTGCGTCCGTGCGGGCAAATCATATTCAGGGAGACGACCATGGCCTGGAATTTCGGCGACATACTCGACACCATTGCCCCGGTACTGCCGGGCGACAAACCGGCCCTCATCCATATTGCAAAAGACGGCACGGCGCAGATCAAGTCATGGGCGGAGTTTGATGCACGCTCAAACAATCTCGCCCGGCAGCTCATAGAGCGCGGCGCCAAGCCCGGCGACAAGGTGGCGTTCTACATGCGCAACCGCTCTGAATATGCCGAACTGCTGGCGGCCTGCTTCAAGGCACGCCTCACCCACGTCAACGTCAACTACCGCTACCAGCCTGACGAACTGCACTACATCTTCGACAACTCCGATGCCCAGACCATCGTCTATGGCGAAGAATTTGCCGACAATATCGCAGAGCTGAAGCCCCGCCTCAGCAAGGTCGGAACATTCCTCGAAGTGACTGCGGGCACCCCCGCCAACGACTTTGCAGACCGCTACGAAGACCTCACCAAGATCGGCAATGGCGGCGCCCTGGGCATTGAACGCTCCGGCGACGACCAACTGTTCCTCTATACCGGCGGCACCACCGGAATGCCCAAGGGCGTGATGTGGCCTGCGGACGATCTGCGCGAAGCCCAGCTTTATGCCCTGCGCGCGCTGGGTGAAGTACCGGAAACCCTCGAACAGCTCTCGGCCGCCATCAAGGAGACCGGCACGGGCGCCGGCCCGTTCATTCCCGCCTGCCCGATGATGCACGGCACCGGCCTCTTCACCGCCATCGGCAACATGATGAATGGCGGCTGCATTGTGACGCTCGACAACGAAAACCTTGATCCCCACGCCATCTGGAAAGCTGTGAACGATTACAAGGTCGAACAGATCGCCATCGTTGGTGACACCTTCGCCAAGCCCATGCTGAAGGCGCTGGAAGATGAACCCGGCAAATACGATCTGTCATCACTGGTCAGCATCATTTCGTCCGGAGTCATGTGGTCCCTCGAAGTGAAGCGCGACATGATCCCCCACATGCCCCAGGCCATGCTGATGGACAGCTTCGGCTCCTCAGAAGGCATCGGCTTTGGCAGCTCGATCTTTACCGCGGAAGGCGAAGTCAAAACCGCCAAGTTCCAGATCGGCGAGCGCTGCAAGGTGTTTGACGAAAACGATCAGGAAGTGCAGCCAGGCTCCGGCAAGTCCGGTGTCATCGCCGTCGCCCAGCCCATTCCCCTTGGCTACTACAAGGACGAGGAGAAAACCGCCAAGACCTTCCGCACCATCAACGGCATGCGCTATTCGATCCCCGGTGATTTCTGCACCGTGGAAGAAGACGGCACCCTGACCCTGCTGGGGCGCGGCTCCGTGTGCATCAACACCGGCGGCGAAAAGGTCTACCCGGAAGAGGTGGAAGAAGCGCTGAAAACGCATCCCGCGGTAGAGGACGCCCTTGTGGTCGGCCTGCCTGACGACAAATGGGGTCAGGCCATCACCGGCATCATCACCATGGCAGCCGGCGAAGCGGCTGACGAAGCAGCCCTGATTGCCCATGTGAAGGACAACCTTGCCCACTACAAGGCGCCCAAGCGCGTGCTGGTGGCTGCAGATGCCTTCCGTGCGCCAAATGGCAAAGCGGACTACAAGGGCGCCACAAGTTTTGCAAAACAGGAGCTAGGCATTGCCAGCTGACAAAAAACCGATCCTCGCCCTCACCGGGTCCATGGCAACGACCAACCCAGGTGAGGTGCGAGACCAGATTGAAAAACGACTGACTACAGACTGGGACATTCGCACCTGGACCGCCGACGAAGGCGAACCGGCATTGGCCGACTTGATGGCCGATGCGGATGTGGTTGTGCCCGGCGTGGACACGCTTTTTGTTGGCGCCTTCTTCTCCAGCCTCAAGGCCAGCCCCAATCTGCGCATGCTGCAAATTCCCTTTGCCGGCACGGACTGGCTCTCGCCGGACCTTCTGCCACCGCAGGCGGTGGCGGCGGGCTGCAGCGGCCATGAAATCACCATGGCCGAATACACCATCGGCGCCATGCTGGAGTGGGAAATCCGCTTCCGTGTTATGGATCCGGACTTCCGGTCCGGCAGCTGGCATTTTTCAGGCTCCTCCAAGGACCCGACCTCCAAACATGGTGAAATCTGGAACAAGACGGTCGGCATTGTTGGCTATGGCGGCATCGGAGAAGAGACAGCCAAACGCGCCAAAGCCTTCAGCATGCGGACAATGGGTCTGAAACGCTCCGCCATGCCCTGCCCGCCCGAACTCGACTGGCTGGGCTCAAGCGCAGATGACTCCACCGCCCTGATGACGTTGCTCAAGGAAAGCGATTACGTCGTTCTTGCCTGCGACCTCAATGATGCCACCCGTGGCATGATCGGAACCGATGAGCTGGCAGCCATGAAGGACACCGCCGTGGTCATCAACGTGGCCCGTGGCGAAGTCGTTCAGGAAGAACCGTTCTATCAGGCCCTGAAAACCAAACAGATCGCCGGTGCCATCATAGATACCTGGTACCGCTATCCCGCCCGTGGCCTTGCCCCCGGCGAAGCACCCGAAGACCCGTCACCGTCAGCCTGTCCGTTTACGGAACTTGAGAATGTGATGGTGACACCCCACTGCTCCGCGCATTCAAACCAGGCCGACTACCGGCGCATGATCTCCATCGCCTCCAATCTGGACAAGCTCGCACGCGGCGAAACGCCTGACCGGGTGATGGTGCGCGGAACGGGTGTTGCAGCTTAAGGCAACGGCCTTGCGCAAATGAGGGATGTTGTTCAGCACACCACCGTGTAGCGTCGCTGCACCATGAGTGACACGACCATCATCGCGATCCTGTTGCTGACAGCGATCATGCACGCCACATGGAACGCCGCCCTCAAGACCGGCGCAGACCGCGTGCTGGATATGGCCGCCATGCGCGTGTCCGGCATCGTGTTCGCGGCGATTGTCATTCCGCTCGCCCCCATGCCCGCGCCCGAGGCCTGGCCGTTCCTCATCGCCAGCGCTGTGGCGCACATGTTTTATTATGCGTGCCTCATATCATCCTATCAGCGCGGCGACCTCAGCCAGGTCTATCCCATTGCTCGCGGGTCGGCGCCTCTGCTGGTGGCCCTGGCGGCCTATCTCACCATCAGTGAAACACCGACGCCCATCGGCCTCGCCGGTGTCATCGTCATTTCCATCGGCATCATCGTGGCTGGCACCGGGGCCTTTCGGGAGAACCTCCACGCCATCGGCTTTGCACTGCTCACCGGCCTGTCGATTGCGTCATATTCCCTGCTCGGCGGTATCGGTGTCCGCGAGTCCGGCACAGTCCTTGGCTATGCGGCATGGCTTGAACTCCTGTCCTGTGCGCCGTTCATTGCATTTGCCCTGGTCCGCAGACGACACTTTGTTGTGCCTTATGTGTCCAGCAAGGTGGCCAGCCGCAATCTCGTGCTCGGCTTCGGCAGCGTCCTGTCCTACCTCATCGTTCTGTGGGCCATGACCCTGCTTCCGCTCGCCACGGTGACGGCGGCCCGGGAAACCAGCGCCATTTTTGCAGCCCTCGCCGGCACCATCCTGATGAAGGAGCCGTTTGCAGGCCGGCGCATCATCGCCGCAGGCTTCGTGACGATTGGCATCACACTGCTGGTGCTTGGCTAACACCTGCCCTGCTCAATTTGCAGATGTCAGTCCGCACACGGATGTGTAACGTCGCGCCACCATGGCCGACACAACCATCATCATAATCCTGCTGCTGACCGCGATCCTCCACGCCACATGGAATGTCGCACTTAAAACCGGCACGGACCGGGTGCTGGACATGGCGGCGATCCGGGTGTCCGGCGTCCTGTTCGCAGCGATTGTCATTCCGCTGACCCCAATGCCCGCCGCAGCCTCATGGCCGCCATTGATCGCCAGCGCAATTGTGTACATGGCCTATTACGGATTCCTCATTTCATCCTACAAGCACGGCGACATCTCTCAGGTCTACCCGATCGCCCGCGGATCGGCCCCTCTGCTGGTGGCGCTCGCGGCCTTTGTGTTTATCAACGAGACCCCCGGCTCCATTGGTCTGGCAGGCGTCATTGTTGTGTCCCTCGGCATCGTGATTGCCGGGTCCGGAGCCTTTCAGCAAAACATGCGCGCCGTCGCCTATGCGCTCATCACCGGACTTGCGATTGCAGCAAACTCGTTCCTGGGCGGCATCGGCGTGCGCGATGCGGGAACCATCCTGGGATATTCGGCCTGGCTTGAACTGCTCACCTGTGTGCCCTTCATCGCCTTTGCCTGCGTCCGTCGTCGCGGATTTGTGGCCGCTTACGCCGCCAATCCGGTGGCCAGACGAAACGTTCTGCTGGGCTTTGGCAGCGTCTTTTCCTTTCTCATCGCCCTATGGGCCATGACGCACCTGCCCATCGCGACTGTGGCAGCAACCCGCGAAACCAGCGCCATTTTTGCGGCCCTTGCAGGCGCCGTACTGATGAAAGAACCCTTTGCAGGCCGCCGCATTCTGGCCGCCATTCTGGTTGCCATCGGCATCGCGCTTCTCGTTGTTGGTTAGCCGCCGACAAAGTGCGACGGATTGAAACGCCCGCTGACGTTGAATAGCGGTAAACTGCGAACTCACGGTCAAAGGCACTCAAGATGAAAAGCGTATTGCGGCCCTCCGCCAGCCTCGTTCCGGCAGTCACGGCCATTCTGGTTCTCGGCATTGCCGCAACCGCAATGGCGCAGATGCGCCCTCAGGCGCGTTCGCACACGATTCTTCAATCGGACGGCACCCTGGATCGGCAGCCCGCCACCAGCCTTCCCCCCGGCACAAGCAGCTTTTCCATGCAGGTTGTCGGCGACGAGCGGATCATCAGTGCCAACGGCATTCCCGACCATCACGTCGGTGATTTTCCAAGTTCCGGCAACCCTCACCGCATCAGCGCCCAGCGCTATGAATTCGTGCTGGACGCAACGCCCACAAAAGCCGGCCGTACAACGTCTGCTCAGGGCATCCCCTTCGGCATTGCCGTCAGCGGCGTGGTTTTCGATCCCGGTGCTGCTGAATGGTACAAAGGTCAGCGCGGACCGTGGCAGTACGAACCCTTGTCCGGTGCGATAAGGCTGGGTGTGGATGCCAACAACGCGCATGTTCAACCGACCGGCGCCTATCATTATCACGGTCTTCCCACCGGCCTAATGACCCGGCTCGCCGTGGGCAGCGCCAGCCACTCGGCCATTGTCGGCTGGGCAGCGGACGGGTTTCCCATCTACGCCAAATATGGCTACGGCAATCCCCAAGACCCGACCTCTCCCATCATCGAGCACCGCTCGAGCTACAGGCTGAAGGAAGGATTGCGCCAGCCGGTGGAGAACAATCAACGCGGCCCGGGAGGCGGCCGACAAGGCACCGTTGAGACACCCGGCGGCTACTATGACGGCACATTTGTTGCGGATTACGTCTATGAGCAGGGCCACGGGTCCCTTGATGAGTGCAACGGGACATTTGCAGTGACCCCGGACTTCCCCAACGGCACCTATGCGTATTTTCTGACTGCGGACTGGCCGGTCATCCCGCGCTGCTTTGCGGGCACACCATCCAGCAGTTTCACCAGTCTGCGTCCTGGCCCCCAATCGGGCCCCGGCGACCGAGGCGGACCCGGCGGAAACCGGGGCTCACGGCCGGGCGGCCCGCCAAATGGTGACCGCTTCGGACGCCCCCCACCGCGCTTCTGATTTTGGCCCTTTGAAGCAAAACAAAGTTGCGGATTCAGGACTCGCCTTGTCGCGCCATCCCTTTATATTCCCTGACAGAAAATCACACATAAGTTGACCCTGTCAGGGAGAGACCCATGGCCGATCTCGAAGCCTTCCGTAAAGACGTTCAAGCCTGGCTTGAAGAAAACTGCCCCCCTTCCATGCGTACACCGATGACGGATGATGAAGTGGTCTGGGGCGGTCGCAATGAGACCTACAAGAACCCGGACTCCAAAAAATGGCTCGATGCCATGGGCGCCAAGGGCTGGACAGCCCCCACATGGCCCGCAGCCTATGGCGGCGGCGGTCTTTCCAAAGAAGAAAACATGGTGCTGCAGCAGGAACTGCGCCGCATCAAGGCACGCTCGCCACTGAGCTCTTTCGGCCTCTGGATGCTTGGGCCGGCACTCCTTGAGTTTGCCAGCGAAGAGCAGAAGCAGCGCTTCATCCCTGAAATCGTCCGCGGTGAAATCCGCTGGTGTCAGGGCTACTCCGAACCCGGTGCCGGTTCAGACCTTGCAGGCCTGCAGACCAGCGCCGTGCTTGAGGGCGACACCTACACGGTGAACGGCCAGAAAGTATGGACCTCCTACGCCGACAAAGCTGACTGGATTTTCTGCCTCGTGCGCACGGACAAGACCGTGAAGCATGACGGCATCTCCTTCCTGCTGTTCGACATGACAACCCCGGGCGTCTCCACCAAGCCGATCAAGCTGATCTCCGGCTACTCGCCCTTCTGCGAAACCTTCTTCGATGATGTGAAGGTGCCCGCCGAGCAGCTCGTTGGTGAACTCAACAAGGGCTGGACCATTGCCAAGCGTCTGCTGCAGCACGAACGGGCGATGATTTCAGGCATGGGCCTGGGCGGTGCACTGTCCGGTGCCACCGGTCAGACACTTGCCGGAGCGGCCAAGGAATATCTCGGCGAGGAAAACGGCAAGGTCGCCGATCCCGTCGTTCGCCAGCACATCACCCAGCACAACATGGACTCAAAAGCGTTCGCCCTGACCATGCGCCGCGTGCAGGAAGAGGCAAAAGCCGCCAACGATGTGAGTGCCACATCCTCTGTGTTCAAATATTTCGGCACGGAACTCAACAAGCGGAAATACGAGCTGCTGATCGAAAGCATGGGCACCAAGATGCTCGGCTGGGAAGCAGACGACACCTATGCCGCTGATGAGATCGACAACACCCGTTCATGGCTTCGCTCGAAAGCCAACTCCATTGAGGGTGGCACGTCGGAAGTACAGCTCAACATTATTGCAAAGCGCGTTCTGGGCCTTCCTGATTAATCAGGGTCCGGATTTTTCAAGCGCCACGATACATATTAAGGAGACAGGCTCATGAGCTTTGTACTCAACGAAGAACAGCAGATCCTGCGCGACAGCGCAAAAGGCTTCATTGCCGAAAAATCACCGGTCACCGAACTGCGCCGTCTGCGCGACAGCAAGGATGACAACGGCTTCGACACCAGCCTCTGGTCGCAGATGGCCGAGATGGGTTTTGCCGGCATCGTCATCCCGGAAGAATATGGCGGGGTCGGCTTTGGCTATCGGGGCCTTGGTCTCGTGCTGGAAGAAGCAGGCCGGTCCCTGACCGCGTCGCCCCTCGTCTCAACGTCACTCCTGTGCACGTCGGCGCTGCTGATCGGCGGCTCTGAAGAGCAGAAGAAGACACTGCTTCCGGAAATCGCCGCAGGCTCTCTCGTCATGGCCATGGCGATGGATGAAGGCGCGCACCATGCCCCTGCCAAAATCGCGACAACGGCCGCCAAGGATGGGGACGGCTTCATCATCAACGGCACCAAGTCTTTCGTGCTGGACGGTCATGTTGCCGGCAAGCTCATCGTTGCCGCCCGCACCCATTCTGAACCAGGTGACAAGACCGGCATCACACTCTTCATCGTGGACGCGGACGCCGCAGGCATTTCCCGCAACCGCCACACCATGGTGGACAGCCGCAATGCGGCCGAGATCACCTTCAAGGACGTGAAGGTCAGCCACGACCACGTGCTGGGCAATGTGGATGGCGGCTTTGCCATTCTGGACGAAGCTCTGGATCGCGCCCGCATTGGCCTGTCAGCAGAAATGCTCGGCAGCGCGCAGGAAGCCTATGAGCGCACCATGGACTATCTCAAGGAGCGCAAGCAGTTCGGCGTTGTCATCGGCTCTTTCCAGGGACTGAAGCACCGTGCCGCCAAAATGTTCTGCGAGCTAGAACTCTGCAAGTCCGTGGTGGCTGATGCCCTCGACGCCATCGACGAACGCCGCAATGACGTGCCCCAGTCAGCATCCCTGACCAAGGCCCGCGTCGGTGCGACCTTCAACGAAGTCTCGTCAGAAGCCGTCCAGATGCATGGCGGCATCGGTGTGACGGATGAGTATGAGATCGGCTTCTTCCTGAAGCGCGCCCGCGTCGCTGACGCCACATTCGGCAATGTCGCGTTCCACAGCCAGCGCTACGCAGAGCTAGAAGGTTACTAAGCCTTAGCAAAAACAGATCAAACAAACCGAAGCCCCGGAGAAACATCTCCGGGGCTTTCTTTTGCCCGTATCTCCGGACTTGATCCGGAGCCTGCTCGCCTCCACTTCTGCCCGCAGCGAATGCGAGTGGACATGGGCACCCAAGCAGACTTACTCACACATTCTGAAACGTAAAACTCGACAGCCCGCGCGCCTGCTCGTCCACAATGAGTTTGCGATTGATCGGCGGGAAGGCCCGCTCGGCGCAATCCGGCCTTTCGCAGAGACGGCAGTTGACCCCAATTGGCGTGACACCCTCTGACGCCTGCAGATCATATGCCCGTGCATATTTGAGCCGCGACGCTTCGCTGATCTCGCACCCAAGTCCCACGGCCAGTTCCTGTTCCGGCGCCAGCACACCGGCCCCCGGTCGCCGCACGGTGCGAGCGATGGAGAAGTAGGTCGTATCGTCGGGAAGCTGAACAATCTGCGTGATGATCTTGCCCGGCGTGCGAAACGCGTCATGCAGGTTCCAGCGCGGACACGTGCCGCCATAGCGCGAGAAGTGAAAGCCCGCGGCTGCAAACCGCTTGGAGACATTCCCCGCCCCATCCACACGAATGAGAAAGAACGGAATGCCCCGCTCGCCCGCGCGCTGAAGCGTGGTCAGCCGGTGGCAGGTCTGTTCAAACGACGTCCCGAAGCGCCGCGCCAGCAACTCAATGTCGTAGCCGCTCTCCTCAGCCGCGGAATGAAACCGCGAATAGGGCATGATCAGCGCCGCCGCAAAATAGTTGGCAAGGCTGATCCGCGCCAGACGCAGTGTTTCCTCCCCCTGCAGCGACGAGGCCTTCACCGTTCGCTCGATCAGGTCCGCCTGTTCCAGATAGGCAATCTGATAGGCAAGCTGAAATGTCCGCGCCGGGCCATCGAGGACTTCCGACAGGAGAATGCGTCGGCTGTGCCGGTCGAACCGGCGCGTCGTTGCCCCCAGCACCTCCACGGGCATCACCTTGACGCTCAGCCCATGGGCTTCATCCAGATGCCGCCGCAGCCCTAT
>JBCBUN010000031.1:0-10356 GCA_039818145.1 Pseudomonadota bacterium | reverse complement strand
TTCGCTTCAACGTGTTGTATTTGCGGCGGTCTTATGGTGTTTGCAGGTTGGCCTGTTGACGGTCGGCAGGAACGATACTATTTAACAATCACGTTAAATAACGGATTGGCTAAATATGACCCCGCCTTCCTCACAGTCCGACCCCTCGGGTCCTGACCATCTTTCTGCGGCCTTTCAGGCCCTGGCAGACCCGACGCGCCGGGCGATCCTCGAGCGTCTGGCAGACGGACCTGCGCCCGCCGGTGAGTTGGGTGAAGGGTTCGACATTTCCGGCCCCGCGATTTCCCGGCACCTCAAGGTGCTGGAAGATGCGGGCATGATCCGGCGTGAGAAGAAGGCGCAGCAACGCATCTGTCATCTTGATCCCGCAGCGCTCAAACGCGCTTCGGACTGGGTGGATCGATACCGGCGGTTCTGGGACGAGAAGCTGGATGCCCTGGAAGCCTTTCTCAAGACATCGCCTTCAAGCGGGACAACCACGCGACCCGGTGGCAAGCGTCCCAAGACCTCAAAGAAATAGCAGCGGATTTTCAGGAGCATTCCCATGTCTAAAAATACTGGGGCCCAGGTTGATATGGCATCTGCCGACCGCGAAGACCTCGACGAAATTCTCAAGATCGACATGCTTCGTGACCTTGATGCGCCACGCGCGCGCGTCTTCGAAGCGCTGACGATCCCGGAGCAGGTGGCCCAGTGGTGGGGGCCTGCGGTCAACATGGTGGATGGGGCCGAAGTCGATGCAAAAGTCGGTGGCCGGTACATCGTCAACATGTCGGGCGAAAACGGCGAAGATTTTTCCATGCGCGGTAGGATCATCGAATTGTCACCACCTGAAAAACTGGTCATTGAGTTCACCCGCACCTTTGAGGACGGCTCGAGCCGTTCAACGGTACTGACGCTGACACTGACGGAGCAGGGCGGCGGCACGCGCCTTCACCTGTTGCACACAGGCTTTGCCAATCTGGAGCTGCGCGACGGCTTCAATGGTGGCTGGGCGCACAGCATGCAGCATCTGGCAGACCTTCTGGCTGCCTGAGCTGCGAACGACAAAGATATTCAAGAGCTGATCGCCGGTTGATCTTTGATCAGGCCGGTGGCGGAGCGGTCGGGATGCCCGGCTGCTAACGGGAGAGGTGTGTTCCGGCCCATACAAGGCCGGACGCACAAATGGTAAAAGCAGGAGTTATAATATGACGATCATCATATATGGGGCGGCAGCGTCCTCCTTTGTGCGGACGGTTCGTATGGCTGCGCATGAAAAGGGGCTGGACTACGAGCTGGGCCAGGTCGGTGATGGCACGGTGGGTGCGTTGGGCTCGCCGGACCATCGCAAGCTGCATCCCTTCGGCAAGATTCCGGCGTTCACTGACGGCAAGGTGACCTTGTGGGAGAGTATGGCGATCTGCCGCTATATCGACGAAGCCTATGAGGGCAAGGCCCTGCAGCCTGATGACGTGCTCGAACGCGCGCGCATGGAGCAGTGGATTTCAGCAGGGCTCGATTATGTGATCCCGCAGGCGATCCGCAACTTCGCGCAGCAATATGTCTTCCCGTCCGGCCCCAATGGTCAGCCGGACATGGCGAAGATCAACGAGGCCAGGCCGAAGATCCGTGACGCCATGCTGATCATAGACAAGGAGCTGGAAGGCCGCACCTGGCTTGCAGGCGACGACGTGTCCATTGCCGACCTCCTGTTCGCGCCGGTGCTGACCTATGTGGGCCAGATGCCGGACGGCATGGAGGCGTTTGACGGGTGTCAGAACCTGTATCGCTGGTGGGAGGCCGTCACGGCTCTTGAGAGCTACAAGGCGACTGTGCCGGATGGTGTGCCGGGCAGCGCGACGCAGGCGGCTGAGTAGTCCTCAGCGTCATCTGTGAAAGGGCACCGGCGGCGACCTGTTGGGGGTCGCCGCCGGGCTTTCGCTTTTGGTGGAAGACGCAGTGCGTTGATCTGAGGGCGGGTCCCGGAGATGGTTTGCCGTCACCTTGCGAAGGGGATCCGGGAAAGGATCGGGCGGGCCAACCGGTTATGTCCTCAGCGCACCATTTCCACCTCCGGCGAAAGCCTGTCGAGCGCCGCGTGCACAGCGGGCTGCTCGATCTGTTCTTCTATCTTTTCGGTCATCACCACATAGCGCAGCGGACCCTGGGTGCGCGCGTTGAACGGGTAGCAGGTGACCAAGGCCAGCTTCTTGCCGGGGGCAACCGGGTCTATGCCGGACTGGTCCCAGCGCACGATCCTGGTGCCGGTAACGCGAAAGGCGTGGCGTGATCCGTCGGCATTGGTGACGGAAATGGCGTCACCGGGCATCACTTGCTCCAGAAATGCAAAATGGGTGTCGCGGTGGGCGGCAATGATGGAAATGCCGTTGTCGCCGGGCTTGGGCGTGCCAGCCATGTGCCCGGGACCCCAGGCCATGGCTTCGCCGCTGGCACCGGCCAGCACGATAGCGCTTTCATTGTGGGCCGGCGCAATGACGCGGGCGACGGGCCATGTATCGGCCCAGTCCCACGGCTTTGTGGGTTGTCCGGTCTCGAGGGTCTGCGCGAAGGCCCGTTCGAGCAGGACCTGGCCGACAAAAGCCTTTGCCTCGATGTAGAGGCTGCCAGCCAGTGCCGCGCTGCCGCTCAGCAGCAAGGCACCGGCTGCCAGTCCAATCATGTGTTTGCGTGTCAGCCCCATGTTCATCTGCCTGCTACGCGGCGGCCTTGTCCTCGCGCCGGTAGAGCGCGAGGAGAGCGAGGCCAAGGGCGAGACCGATCAGGCCCATGAGCAACAGCAAGGGGGCGGGTGTTGAGCCCTGCGGCAGGGGCACGCTCTTGGCACCGGCTACGGGCGCCGGAGGTGCAGCCGCCACCTTCAACACCTGCCATGCAGGATCAGGCGTGATGGATGCGCTTGTCGGCATTGGCGAGGGGTCGCCACCGAAGACTTTGTCAAAGTCCCAGCCATCGGGCAGATTCACAGGCATCTGTGCCGTGCCGAGATTTTCATCATCCGGCCGTGACGGTGTCACATCCACAGCCACGAGGCTGGTGAGACGGCTCACCAGATGGTGGTCCAGTGCGACGGCGAGAATATCGCGGTCGATCTTTTCCCAGTCGCCACCGGAATAGCGGAAACCTTCAAGTGACGCGATCTTGCGACGGGCCCAGAGCTTGGCAATGCCTTCGCCGTCCTGCGCCTTGGCGAGGGGAAGCTGCACAAGCCAGGGGTCTCCGGCAAAGGTGCCGCCGACTTCCAGCAGTTCGCCGGGCTTGGGTGCGCGGGCCAGCCGTGCGGTCAGCACAATCGGTTCGCCCTTGTAAAGATCAGGCAGCGGGTTGGGCCACACTTCGTTGAGCACCCGCGCAGGCCAGTCCATTTCAAGACCGGTGATGACCGGCGTCTCCAGCTTTTCAAAAAGCTGTGCCATGCGCGGGACGATCTGGTCGGCTGAGCCGATATGGGTGAACGCGCCGCGACCAACTTCAGCAGCCCGCGTCATGAAAAACGAGTTGGGAGCCGAGCCGATGCCCACGGTGAACAGGCGAGAGCGACCAAGGCCCTGCGAGATGGTTTCAAACAGTTCGACTTCGTTGCCGATGGCGCCGTCCGTCAGGAAGATCACCTGACGCAGGCGGTCCGTATCGGTCGGGTTGGCGTCCTGCAGGGATGCCTGCAGCGGTGCCAGCATTTCCGTGCCGCCATCTGCGGTGAGGTTGCCGACAAAGGCGCGGGCAATGTCGAGGTTCTCCTTGTCTGCGCGCACGGCAGTGGGGAAGACCTGATCAAACTCATGGTCGAAGCGGATGACGTTGAAGGTGTCGTCCGTATCGAGACGGTCCAGCGCCAGCAGTAGGCTTGCCTTGGCCTGGTCCATGGACGGGCCGGACATGGAGCCGGAATTGTCGATGACGAACACCACTTCGCGCGGGCCCGCATCGGGAAGTGACGCGCCTGTCGGCGGGGTCAGCATCATCAGCAGATAGGGTGTTTCGTTGCCGTCTTCGTCTGTTGTGGTTTCAATGAACAGGGCTGCATTGGGGCCAGTGCCGTCCTGCGCCGTCCATGTCAGTTCAAAATCCTTGTCGGCCGGCACCTGACCCTTGGGGGCGTCCAGCGTCAGGGTCGCTTTCATGTCGTCCTGATCAAGGTTCACTGCGTGGTGGTGACTTGTCACATCACCCAGCTCGAAGCCTGCATCCAGATTGACGGTCAGCGTCACAGGATTTGTCTTGCCTTCGGTCTCAGGGTTCAGGACCGGTGGTGAAATGCGCTCGCGATCAGGAACCGGATCGGAGATGGCGGCAAAGCCAGATGTCTCGCCGTTGGGGCCGGTCTGGAAATCAACCATGTGGACGGTCGGGGCGGGCATGTAGCGCGGCGCAACCACCATGGGGAAGCGGATCGAATAGTCGCCTGCATCCACGGTCACCGTCTGCTGATAGGCGATCTGTACAACGATCATTTCACCCGGGCCGATATTGGCGACTGAGTTTGTGAAGATGTTGGGGCGTTCCTGCTCAACAAGGGATGCCTTGAAGCCCTGCTCCTTGGCTTCTTCATAGATCTCTCGGGCTTCCTGCTTTTCCTTCACCTGACCTTCAATGAAGCGGTCGCCGATCTGCATGCGCAGGCTGTCCACGGCGGCATCATCGGGAAGGGGGAAGACATAAATGCCTTCGACCCAGCCATCGCTTGGATTGAGAAAACGCTGGGTGACCGTGCCGCGCGCGATGATGCCGGTGACATCAAGGGTAACATCCGTGGCCACGAGTGGCGCCTGCACATACTCGCCTGGCGTCTGTGTCTCGAACAGCAATGCGCCAGCGTTCATGTCACCGGGGCGCACCGTTGCGAGTTTGGCCGTTGCAGGTTTGGCGGTCGCCGGTGCTGCAGATGCGGTTTGCGCATAGGCGGCCATGGAGAAGCCGCCTGACAAAGCGACAGCGACAAGAATAAAGCTGGTGATGATGAGGAGGGCCCGCAAGGCGTGGCTCACTCCCTCATGATATTGCGCGACCCGTTGTGGTCCGGCGAGTGTCGTCATGGTGTTCCCCTCCATCGACTGCGGATGTCAGGGCACCTGATGGCAGGTCACATCCGCGTGATGGAGAGTTAGCGCTCGCAATGGGGCGACATCGCGCGGCCAATGGGGCAGGCGCAAGGGAATTTTAGGGCAAGTTTGTGGCGAGCCGAGTCGCGCGCGGTTTACGGAGGTAGACGTCAGGGCCGCCAGTCCATGTCCACAAAGCGTGGTGTTGCGGCAACGCGGTCCAGCCAGGCGCGGACATTGGGATAGGCCTCAAGCGAGAAGCCGCCCTCATGGGCCACGTGGGTGTAGGCATACAGCGCTATGTCGGCGATGGAGTAGGCGTCGCCTGCAAAAAAGGAGGCTTCACCGAGGCGTTGTTCCATCACCCCGAGTGCTGCATAGCCGCGTTCTTCAATCTGGCCGGGCACGGCTTCGGGCGGTTCCTTGCTTTCCAGGTGCCGCCAGTAGCGTGCCACGGCGATGTATGGCTCGTGGCTATATTGTTCGAAGAACATCCATTGAAACATCACGCCGCGATCGTAAGGGTCTGACGGCATGAGGTCCGTGCCGTCGGCCAGATAGGCCAGCATGGCATTTGATTCAGCCAGGTATCGTCCATCAGGCAGCTGCAACAAGGGCACCCGGCCATTGGGGTTCATGGCCATGTAGTCGTCGGTGCGCGACTCGCCGGTCATGATGTCGATATCGATCAGCTCAAACGCGTGACCAAGCTGATGCAAAGCCACCCGTGGCTTCCAGCAATTGCCGGACGATTGCATGTGATAGAGCCGATACGTCATGGCTGAGCCTCCCTACCCGAAACAGGAGCGCGCAGGCTATGAACCGTTGAGGTGGGTCACAAGCTGATGCATTGCAGGGCTGATATGCTTCTCTTCCACTGCCGCAAAGCCCAACAACAGTCCCTGGCGCAGGTTCTTTTCATCCAGCGTATAGCGGCTGAGGGAGCCTGCTGCGATTCCGCCCTTTGCCAGATCTGCGGCAATGGTCTGGTCGTTGCGGTTGGAGCGCAGCAGAGCGGGCATCTGCATACCTGCTTCGCGCACCTGCGGTGTCAGGGTTCTTGGTGCCAGATCCTGCAGCGCGGCGAGCACGGCCAGCCTGCGGGCGTCATACAGTTTGCGCATCCGCCGCGCATGAGCCTCGTAATGTCCACCTTCCAGAAACGCAGCGAGGGCCAGTTGCGGCAGGCCCGGTGCCGAGTGCCCGGTATTGCGGATGGCATTGCGGAATGCTTCTGCGTGAGCGGCGGGCACGATCAGATAGCCAATACGTAGGCTGGGGAAGAAGGTCTTGGAGAAGGTGCCCACATAGAGCACGCGCCTGCCGCCATCGAGGCCCTGCAGGGATGACAGGGGGCGGCCCTGATAGCGGTACTCGCTGTCATAGTCGTCTTCAATGACCCATGCGTCCGCGTCATCTGCCAGTTCCAGCAGGTCGAGCCGCCGTGGCAAGGACATGGTGACGCCCAGGGGGAACTGGTGTGACGGTGTGACGTAAATCAGTCGAGGCCGCTTGCGCAGCTTGCGAGCAGCGGCAACGTCCATGCCTTCTTCATCAACGGGCACAGGCACCAGTGTTGCCCCGGCGCCGATCAGGGCGCCGCGCGCGCCGGCATAGCCGGGGTCTTCGATCCAAGCATTGTCGCCGGGGTCGACCAGCAGCCGGGCGGCCAGATCGAGGCCCGCCTGTGCGCCTGCTGTAATGATGATCTGATCCGGCTCACACACCACGCCGCGGGCCAGCTTCACATGCGCGGCAATCGCTGCCCGCAGTTCAGGTTGACCTTCGGGGTGGGAGTAGTCGCCGACGGCCTTCATGTTTTTGGCAGCGCGGGCCGCCAGCCGTGTCCAGCTTGCATAGGGGAAAGCGTCAAATGCGGGGATGCCGGGCTGAAAGGCATAGCCGAACCTGCCCGGCGGGGGCGGGACCGGACGAATGGCAGCCGCAAGAGCATCACCACGCCGGGAGAGTGGCGGCGGTGGTGCTGTGTCTGCTTCATCTGATGAAGCGCCTGTTGCCAGAAAGGCGTCCGGGGCAATGGAGGCCACACGGGTGCCGGAGCCGACGCGGGCCTCCAGATACCCCTCGGCGGTCAACTGGTCATACGCATCGGCAACGGTGTTGCGGCCAAGGCCAAGTTCAGCTGCCAGATTGCGGGTTGCGGGCAGGCGGGTGCCGGGGGAGGCCTGTCCGGTGAGGATCGCGGTCCGCAGGGCCTGCGCCAGCTGCGCGTGCAGCGGCACGTCGCTTGTGCGATCCAGCGTCAGGCCGGGAAGGGCGGCGGCAAGGGTGTCAGCCATGGGGGTCTCTCCTGATTGGCACCTCTAATTGTCCATAATTGGCGCTATTTGGCAAACCAATTTGGCCCTATTCCCTGCGTCATATTGACGGAGAGTACCATGCCAAAAGACCACACACGTCCGGCCACAGCTGAGACCTACAAAAAGACCAAGCGCACAAAGGTGCGGATCCACCAGCGTGCGGATTACGGCCGCGAGACGGTCCACGGCATTCTGGATGCGGGCTATGTGGCGCATGTGGCCTTTGTGCATGAGGATGCGCCGGTGGTGATCCCCATCTTCTACGTCCGTGATGGTGAGAGCCTTTTGATCCACGGCAGCCGGAAAACGCGGATGTTCAAGACGCTGGCGTCCGGTGTGCCCCTGTGCGCCACTGTCACGCATCTTGATGGTCTTGTGCTGGCGCGCTCTTGGTTTCACCACTCTATGAACTATCGCTCCGTCATGGTGCATGGGGTGGCTGAGGAAGTGACCGGCGAGGACGCGCGGATGGATGCCATGTGGAAGGTCATGGAAGGCATTGCCGAGGGGCGGGCCGAAGGCTCACGCGCACCCAACAAGCAGGAAATGAAAGCCACGATGATCCTGCGCATTCCGCTTGAAGAGGCGGTGGCGAAAGTCCGGCGCGGCGGGCCCAATGATGATGAGGAAGACATGGAACTGCCTTACTGGGCAGGCTGCGTCCCCATCGAGACGCGTCATCTGTCGCCGCTCACCTCCCGTAGCATGCAGGTGGATGTGGCGGTGCCTGATGCGATCAAGGCTCTGGAAACCACCAGTAAATAGGTCACTGAGGCTGTCGTTTCAGGACAGGTTGTCGCTTGTGACAAAGGCGCGCTGCGGCCTTGTGACGGGGTGAATTAAAGCCGTCCGCATACGATCTTTCAGGCATACTGCGAGTGCTTGATATCTTGGAGGATCAGGACATGACCGACCACACAACGCCTGTTTTGGATGAAAGGGATCACTATGCCCCGGCAGATGTGAGCGATCGGGTGGCGCTTTGGTTCGTCAAGGTCCTGCGTTTCATTGCCGACACGTTCTTTGCCAAGCGGTACGGGCATCGGGCCATCGTGCTGGAGACGGTTGCGGCCGTTCCGGGCATGGTGGGCGGATTGCTGCAGCATCTACGCTGTCTGCGTCGGATGGAAGACGATGAAGGCTGGATCCGCGAACTGCTGGACGAAGCAGACAATGAGCGCATGCATCTCATGACATTCGTCAAGATTGCACAGCCGAGCATGTTCGAGCGGGTCGTGATCATGCTCGTTCAGGCGGTGTTCTATAATGTCTACTTCTTCCTGTATCTCTTCTCCTCAAAGACGGCGCATCGCGTGGTCGGCTATTTCGAGGAAGAGGCGGTCATCAGCTACACGCGTTATCTCGACGAGATTGACGCGGGCCATCAGGACAATGTGGCAGCGCCACAGATTGCCATTGAGTACTGGAACCTGGCACCGGATGCCCGGCTGCGGGACGTTGTGATTGCGGTGCGGGCGGACGAAGCGGGCCATCGGGATCGCAACCACGGCTTTGCGGATTCGCTCAAGCGTGGCGTTCAGCCCGCGGGGGCTGTCTGACTGCATCCAGATGCATATTTGACCTGCTTCAATGAGGCGGGTTTGACGGTTGCGAGAGGGCGGGGGCGGCTATACGGTCGGCCCCGTTCTTCGTTGTCAGCCCTTATTTTGCGGAAAGACGCCCGTCATGGCCCTGCCAGAAAACTTCCTGTCGAAATCCCTCGCCCGTGTTCAGCCTTCGGCCACCATCGCCGTGACCCAGAAGGCCCGCGACCTCAAGGCCCAGGGCCGTGATGTCATCGGCCTTGGCGCCGGTGAACCGGATTTTGATACCCCTGACAACGTCAAGGCAGCTGCCATTGAAGCGATCAATCGCGGTGAGACGAAATACACAGCCGTGGATGGCATTCCCGAGCTGAAGGAGGCCATTGCTGCCAAGTTCAAGCGCGAGAACGGTCTCGATTATTCAGCAGACGAATGCTTCGTTGCGCCGGGCGGCAAGCCGATCATCTACAACGCCATGATGGCGACCCTGAACCCGGGCGATGAAGTCGTGATCCCGACACCCTATTGGGTGAGCTATCCTGACATCGTGCTGCTTGCAGGTGGGGAGCCGAAGTTTGCGCAGACCACAATCGAAACCAGCTTCAAGCTGACGCCGGAAGCCTTGGAAGCGGCCATCACACCCAAGACCAAATGGCTGATCTTCAACTCGCCGTCGAACCCGTCGGGCGCGGCCTATTCGCGTGACGAGCTCAAGAAGCTGACGGATGTTTTGATGAAACACCCGCATGTGTGGGTGCTGACGGACGATATGTATGAGCATCTCGTTTATGACGACTTTGAGTTCGTGACGCCGGTTCAGGTGGAGCCGGGCCTCAGGGATCGCACACTGACCATGAACGGTGTGTCCAAGGCCTACGCCATGACCGGCTGGCGTATCGGCTATTGCGCGGGCCCCAAGGAACTCATCGGCGCCATGCGCAAGCTGCAGTCGCAGTCGACGTCGAACCCGACCAGCATCAGCCAGTGGGCCGCTGTTGAAGCACTCAACGGCACGCAGGATTTCATTCCGAAGAACGCCGCTGTCTTCAAAGGTCGCCGAGACCTCGTCGTCTCCATGCTGAACCAGGCAACCGGCATTGAATGCCCAACACCGGAAGGCGCGTTCTATGTCTACCCGTCCTGCCGAGGCCTCATCGGCAAGAAGACAGAAGATGGCAAAGTCATCGACAGTGATGAAGCCTTTGCGACCGCGCTGCTGGAGCAGGAAGGCGTTGCTGTCGTGCATGGGGAAGCGTTCGGTCTGTCACCGTTCTTCCGCATCTCCTACGCCACTTCGACGGAAGCACTGGAAGATGCCTGCGCGCGCATTCAGCGGTTCTGTGCCAGCCTGACATAGACGCAGGCTCCGCTTTTTTTGATTTCAGAACACAGGAATGGCGTCCTTTAAGGGTCGCCATTCTTTTGGCTTGATAATGTTATAACATAACATTA
>JBCBUN010000030.1:0-10555 GCA_039818145.1 Pseudomonadota bacterium | reverse complement strand
CCTACAAGTCAGCAGAAGGCGCGTGGCTGTCGCCTGCTGAAATTGACTTCAAGACGGTGGAAGGCAAACGCCAAGCAACCGCCCGTGAGACTGGCAACCCTGTCTCCATCGGCAGTGTTGAAAAGATGTCGAAGTCGAAGAAGAACACCATCGACCCAACCGACATCATCAATGAGTATGGCGCCGACACTGCGCGCTTCTTCATGCTGTCCGACAGCCCACCCGAACGCGATGTGGAATGGACCGAAGCCGGTGTTGAAGGTGCATGGCGTTTCACCCAGCGTCTCTGGCGTGCGGTAACCGGCAACGTGACGGCAATGCCCGCACCTGGAACGCCAGCGCCAGCAGACTTTTCAGATGCAGCGCTGGCTCTGCGCAAGGAAACCCACAAAGCCATTCAGGGTGTGACGGAAGGGATCGACTCCTTCCGATTCAATAGCGCGGTTGCTCGGCTCTACGAACTTGTGAATGCCCTGTCCGGGTTCAAAGTAAACGCAAGCAATGCCGGCGATGGGTTTGCAGCGCGCGAAGCAAGCGAAACGCTCGTGCAGCTGTCAGCCCCCATGATCCCACATTTGGCGGAAGAGGCATGGGCAACCCTCGGCCATGAAAATCTGGTCGTTGATCTGCCCTGGCTCAAAGCGGATGAAACTTTGCTGGTGGAAGACAGCGTGACCCTCGCCGTGCAGGTAAACGGCAAGCGCCGCGATGAACTGACAGTTGCGCGCGATGCTGATCAGCCTAGTATCGAGCAGGCCGCGCTGGCGCTCGACAAGGTGCAAAAGGCGCTGGACGGCAAAGAGGTCCGCAAGGTCATCGTGGTGCCCGGGCGCATCGTCAACATCGTTGGATAATCGAATGCAATTTGCAGAGGTCGGCATGGGCGTGAAGGCAGTAGCAGTTGGACTGGGTCTGGCGCTGGTTTTGGCAGCCTGCAGTTTCCGGCCTCTCTATGGCACCAGCAACGAAGGTAACGCGGCACGCATTGGCAGTGAAACCATCGCGATCGGGCCGATCGGAGATGATCGTGTCGGCCAGCAGTTGCGCAATGGCCTCATCAACCGGTTGACGCCGCGCGGCCAGCCTGCCTTTCCGGCCTATCAGCTTGATGTGACCATCACTGATTCACTGGCGGACCTGCTGGTGCAGGAAGACTCAACCGTTCTGCGCCGCAACTACAAACTGACGGCGTCCTACCACCTCGTCGAATTGGCAACCGGCGATCCGCTGTTCAGTTCGACGGTGAGCCGTACCGCCTCGCTGAACCGGTCAGATTCTGAATACGCCAACGTCATCGCACAACGCGATGCCGAAGAACGCGCGGCCGAGGCCGTCGCCGATGTGTTGGCACAGCGTCTTGGCATCGAGCTCGCCCGCCTTGCCTCTCCAAAGGAACGGCGTCGCGCCGCCATTGCGGAAGCAGCGAAGATTGCAGCAGCGAAAGTAGACCGGACCTATCCGCCCGAACCTTTGGATTCTCCGCTTTCACCACCGCCGGCCGATGATGATGACGATGAGGCCGAAGGCCGCTTCCCGGCACCCGTCGCGGTGCTGCCCGGCGAGTAAGTCACCGCCCCTTTGTTGCCCACGCCCCTAGGTAGAAAGTGCACTAGCAGGTGAAGCTCAAAGCCGCCGAGATAGAGCGTTTCGTCAAGACACCGCCGGACAATGTGCGCGCCGCGGTCATCTATGGACCGGATCTGGGGCTGGTGCGCGAACGCGCCAAAACTCTGCTCAATGCCCTGACCGACACACCGGACGATCCCTTCAGTGTTGCGGATCTTGAGGAACAGGCCCTCAAGGGTGACCCCGCCCGGCTGGCCGACGAGGCGGGTGCGGTAGCGATGTTCGGCGGACGCCGTGTCGTGCGCGTGCGCGATGCTGGGGAAGCGGCAGCCAAGGCACTGGCCGGATATCTGGATCAGCCCGGCGATGGCTTTGTCATTCTGGAAGCCGGTGAGCTGACGCCCCGGTCAGCCCTGCGCAAGCTGGCTGAATCCTCCAAGGAAGCAGCCGCCCTGCCCTGCTATGCCGACACCGCGGAAAATCTCGAACGCCTGGCCCAGGGCATGCTGCGAGAGGCGGGCCTGGACGCGGACCATGCCGTCCTCACCACACTGGTGGAGCAGCTGGGAGCAGACCGCCAGCTGTCGCGCAACGAGATCGAAAAACTCATTCTCTACAAAGGCGGCGAGAGCCCGGTGACGCTGGAGGATATTGAAGCCAGTGTCGGCGGCGCGGACGCACGTGGGCTCGACGATGCGGTGGATGCCGCAGCCAGCGGTGACATGCAGGCTTTCGATACCAGTTTCGCCAAACTGGTTGAAAGCGGTGTGGCGCCGGAACGGATGATCCGTACACTGACGATGCACCTGCAACGCCTGCACCTCGTGCTGGGCCGCGTTGAGCGCGGCGGCAGGCTGGATGAAATTCTGCGGTCCTTGCGCCCGCCCCTGCATTTCTCAAGACAACCGGCCATGCGTCGCCAATGTGCGGTCTGGTCCCGCCGTCGCCTCGACGGCGCGCTGGCCATGCTGGCAGACGCCGAAGCAAATTGCCGGGGCGCCGGGGCGCTGACAGAACCCGTCGTGGCCCGCGCCATGATGAGCATTGCCCGCGCAGCAGCAGCCGGCCGTCGCGGCTGAGGGTATCGCCTGCACCGCAGAAAAAGGCCGCCGACACGCAATGCATCGGCGGCCCTAAAAGCAGCAACTAAATTGCCGTCGGAAAGCTGTACGGCGGGACCCGCTAGATCTTGCCATTTGCCAGACGCCGACAGATCTCATCGAGCTGCTCAAGCGTCTTGTAATTGATCAGCACCTTGCCGCCGGTATCGCCCTTATGGTCAATCGAGACGGCTAGCCCGAGAGACTCAGCAATATTGCGCTCAAGGGATTTGGTATCCGCGTCTTTCTCCGCAGAAACACTGGCCTTCTTCGGCTTTGCTGCCTTGAACGGCTTCTTGCCCAGCGCCTCGGCTTCACGCACGGACAGACCTTCGGCAATGATCTGCTTGGCCAGCGCCACCGCATCGTCGTGGCCCATGATCGCGCGGGCATGGCCGGCACTCAGATCACCGGCTGCTAGGAAGCCGCGCACCTTTTTGGGCAGCGAGCGCAGGCGCAATGTATTGGCAACATGGCTGCGACTCTTGCCAATGAGTTTTGAGACGTCCGCCTGGGTGTAGCTGAACTCTTCCATCAGCCGGTCATAGCCGTCGGCTTCTTCAATGGGATTGAGATCCGCCCGCTGGACGTTTTCGATGATCGCGATTTCAAGCGTCTCGGCATCGCTGAGATCGCGAACCACCACCGGCACCCGGTCAAGCTTCGCGGCCTGGGCAGCCCGCCAGCGACGTTCACCGGCAACAATCTCAAATGAGTTCGTCGCGCCTGAAACCGGCCGCACCACGATGGGCTGAATGACACCCTTCTCCGCAACGGACGCCGTCAGGTCAGCCAGATCTTCCTTCGTGAAATCACGACGCGGCTGATACGGATTGGCCTTCAAAAACTCGATCGGCACCGTGTTGGGGCTGATGGTCGCTGCGGGCTGACCGCCGCGCTTGGCCGCCGGCGCATCGTCTCCGATCAGCGCCGCAAGCCCGCGTCCCAGTCCGCGTCGTTTTCCCTCGTCTGCCGCCATTTTTTCGTATCCTTTGGTCGCTGCGATCATGCCCTGAGCACAGGTATGGCCTGGCCCTACTTTGCTGTCGCTTGCTTATGTTTCGGTCTTGGAATCCGGTGCCGGGTCGCCCTTTCAGGCGGCGGCGTGCTTGATGTCACGCTCGCGCTGAATGAGCTCCGACGCCAGTTTCATGTAGGCCTTGGAGCCGGCGCATTTGTAGTCATAGACAAGTGCCGGTTTGCCAAAGCTCGGCGCCTCGGAGATGCGCACATTGCGCGGGATCACCGTGCGGTAGACTTTGTCGCCCATATATTCGCGCACGTCGGCGGCCACCTGATCAGACAGATTGTTCCGCTTGTCGAACATGGTGAGGACGATGCCTTGAATCTCGAGATCAGGGTTGAGGCTTGTGCGCACACGCTCGACCGTGTGCAGCAACTGGCTCAAACCTTCCAGCGCAAAGAACTCGCATTGTAGCGGAACCAGAATGGCATCAGCTGCAACCATGGCGTTGATGGTCAGCAGATTGAGCGATGGCGGGCAGTCCACAAGAACATAAGAGTAGGCGCGGCCTGCTTCAGATGACGTGAAGGCCTTGAGCGCATTGTCGAGGCGATGGGACCGCTGGTCGAAATCGGCCAGCTCAAGCTCCGCGCCCAGCAGATCCATGGAAGAGGCCACGAGTGACAGGCCCGGAACGGTTGTCTCGATCGTGGCATCCTTGATTTCAGCTTCGCCGATCAGAACTTCGTACGCTGTCACCGGGCGGCTGTTGCGATCAACGCCGAGACCCGTCGACGCATTGCCCTGGGGGTCGAGATCCACGACCAGCACCCGCTCGCCAACAGCAGCCAGAGCAGTGCCCAGATTGATGGCTGTCGTGGTCTTGCCGACGCCGCCTTTCTGGTTGGCCAGAACAAGCACGCGGGGCTGCCCTGGCTGGACCGCAGCGCGGATCGCGGACAGGTCGATGGGTGTGTTGTCAGACTGGCCTGCAGCAGGTGCTGAAATCTGATCAGTTGGCTCTTTCGGCGCGGACACGGGCAAGCTCCTCCAGCTTGAGTATGACCCCATCCCCGGCAGTAATACTTGGGGCTTGAGAGGCCTTAATCGTCCAACATTTTGCGGCCTCGGTCAATTCAAACACTACATCTCGTCCCTTCATAAAGAGACCCGTAGAGTCCTGTGACCATAAGGGCGCAATCATATCGAGCAGTTTCGGCAGCGGCGCTACCGCCCGGGCAGAGATGACATCCGGGTATCGCCCCACCGTCTCGACGACATTTTCAGCCGCCTTTTCAACCCGCATCGACAGCACCCGAACGGGCGCTTTCGTCTGTGCAATGACGGTCTGTAGGAATGCGCATTTGCGGGTGTCGCTTTCGATCAGAACAACCTCCGCACCCGGATGAGATTCCATCAGCATGATCCCCATCACCAGACCCGGAAAGCCGGCCCCGCTGCCGACGTCGAGCCACAGCTTTATGGCGTCAGGGGCATGGGCAAGCAGCTGGGCTGAATCTGCAAAGTGCCGCTCCCATGCTGCGTCCAGCGTGGACGGCGCCACGAGGTTGATGGACGCCTGCCATTTGACCAGCAGCGCCTGATAGGTCTCAAGCCTCTCGCGTGTTTCACGTGAAACAGCGGCCAGGCCGGAAAGGGATTCTACGTCAGTCACTTGCAGACCTTTATCCACAGGAAATGCCCCGGCGGGGGATTATTCCGCCGCAACGCCTGAGCCGGCCGGCCGGGACCGCAGATGCATCAGCAAGGCGGTGATGGCCGCAGCCGTCACACCTTCCACCCGCGCAGCCTGCCCGAGAGTTGCCGGCTGCACCCGCGTCAGCCGCTGCTGGCATTCGATTGAAAGGCCCGGAACCTCAGTGTAGTCGAGACCGGCAGGCAACCGCACATTCTCATCGCGTTCAAAGGCTTTGATGTCCGAGGCCTGACGTTCGAGATAAACCGCGTAGCCGCCCTCGATTTCCATCTGCGATGCCACAGCCGGATCAATCCCCTGCAGCTCAGGCCAGACGCGGCCCAGCCAGGCCATATCCACTTCCTTGTAGCGCAGCATCTCAAAGGCGGTCCGGCGGACGCCGTCCTGATTGATCTTGAGACCATGCTCCGCCGCTTCTCGCGGGATCATTGTCAGGGCTTCCAGCCGGGCGCGTGTCGCATCAAGAGCAGCGCGCTTCTGCGCAAAATGATGCGCCCGATCAGACCCGACACACCCAAGGGCAACGCCCTGCTCTGTCAGGCGTTGATCTGCATTGTCCGCCCGAAGGCTCAACCGATATTCGGCGCGGCTGGTGAACATCCGATAGGGTTCACTCACGCCCCGGGTCACCAGATCATCAATCATCACGCCGATATAGGAGTTGGATCGCTCAAAGCTGATGGCCTCGCCGCCACCGGCAAGACGCGCAGCATTGAGACCCGCAACGAGCCCCTGCGCGGCGGCTTCCTCATATCCTGTGGTGCCGTTGATCTGCCCTGCCAGAAAGAGTCCGGGCACCGACTTGACTGCCAGACCGGCGGACAGCTCACGCGGATCCACATAATCATATTCAATAGCGTAGCCCGGCTGGATCATCCGGGCGTCTTCAAGACCCGGAATGGTCGTCAGCATGGCCAGCTGCACGTCTTCCGGCAGCGATGTGGAAATGCCGTTGGGATAGACCGTGTGGTCATCCAGACCTTCCGGCTCCAGGAAGATCTGATGCCGGTCTTTCTCGGCAAAGCGGACGACCTTGTCTTCGACCGACGGGCAGTATCGTGGGCCGGTCCCCTCAATCTGCCCGGAGTAAAGCGGCGCGCGATCGAGATTGGCCCGAATGATCTCGTGGGTGGCTTCCGTGGTGCCGGTCACATAGCAGCTGATCTGCTGCTGGGTGATCTCGGTCGTGAGAGACGAGAACGGCTCTGGCGGGACATCGCCCTTTTGTTCCGGAAGCGATTCCCACCTTATGGTCCGCCCGTCCAGCCGGGGTGGGGTGCCAGTCTTGAGTCGGCCCAGGTTGAGCTCAAAACGGTCCAGTGTTTCCGCCAGCCCGATGGCGGGCGCGTCACCGATCCGCCCCCCGGATGACTTGACCTGCCCCATATGAATGATGCCGCGCAGGAAGGTCCCGGTGGTCAGAACCACCGCAGCCCCGTGCAAGTGACGGCCATCGTCCAGGACAACGCCGGAAACTGTCCGGTCCGTCACGATCAGGTCTTCAACCGGCGCTTCTACAACGCTGAGATTGTCAGTCTCCCCGATGGCCCGCTGCATGGCATGTCGGTACAGCGCCCGGTCTGCCTGCGCGCGCGGCCCCCGCACCGCCGGCCCCTTGCGCCGGTTCAGCATGCGGAACTGAATGCCGCCCTTGTCCGCCACCTGCCCCATCAGACCATCCAGCGCATCGATCTCGCGGACCAGATGTCCTTTGCCAATACCACCAATGGCGGGGTTACAGGACATCTCGCCGATCCGGTCCGCCCGATGGGTCACCAGCACTGTCTCAGCACCCATTCGGGCAGCAGCTGCGGCAGCCTCACAGCCCGCATGACCGCCGCCAATGACGATCACGTCAAAGCGGGTGCCGTCAGCGGGCGATATGATATTGGGCATCAGGGTCATGGGAGCGGTGCATAGCGCACTGGGGCTGCAAACTAAAGACGGCAGAGGGCTGATCAGCCATCTTTATCCACAGATTTGGACTCCATTTGTTTCACGTGAAACATTCCGGCCCCCTCGCTGTGAATCATCGGTGGTCCCCCATGAAACACCTGTGAGGGGTTAAGGGCGCGTTAACACCGGTTAACAGGTCTTAACGCTATTTCCCGATGCAGAAATCCCGGAAGATCACATCCAGCACGTCTTCCACATCAACTGTCCCCACCAGACGGCCAAGCGCCCGCAATGCCATCCGCATTTCTTCGCTTACCAGCGCCGCCTCACTCCCCGCATCCTGGCGGGCCTCATAAAGGCCACGCTGCAACCCGTCCGCAGCCTCCCGAAGAGCCGCCGCCTGCCGCGCGCGCCCCACGATGGCAGATGTCCCGGACCCCCCGGCGAGATCGCGGGCGGCATCCGCCAGCCACGCCTCAAGGGCATCCAGCCCCTCTCCGGTGGCGGCAGACAGCCGAAGATCACAGGGCTGACCACCGCCCTCACCGGCAATGTCAGCCTTGTTGCCAATCACCAGTCGGCGGGTCGTCTCAAGACCATCCGGCCATACAGGATCCTGGTCATTGCTGAGGTCACAGACCCACAGGGCAATGTCTGCAGCAGCCGCTTTGGATTTCGCCCGCGCAATCCCCTCGCGCTCGATGGGGTCATCGGTCTCCCGCAAACCCGACGTATCCGCCAGAACCACAGGGATTCCGTCCAGATCAAGGCGCACGTCAATGATGTCCCGCGTCGTGCCGGACACGTCAGACACGATGGCGGCCTCCCGCCGGGCCAGGCGGTTCATCAGGCTGGACTTGCCCACATTCGGTGCGCCCAAAATGGCAACCTGCACACCGTCGCGCATCACTTCCCCGGCACTGGCGGACGTCAGTATCTGGGTCATCTCCTCATGCACATGGGAGATCATGGCCACCGCCTGATCTGACAGGCCTTCCGGCAGTTCCTCGTCGCTGAAATCAATCTCCGCCTCGATCAGCGCCAGCGCCTTCACCAGCTGCGCCTTCCAGTCAGCACAGCGCGCGGTAAGCCCACCTTCTGCCTGCGCCAGAGCCAGCCGCCGCTGCCCGGCCGTTTCCGCATCTATGAGGTCAGCCAGACCTTCCACCTGGGTGAGGTCCATGCGGCCATTGGCAAAGGCGCGGCGCGTGAATTCGCCTGGTTCCGCAAGCCGGAAGCCAACAAGGGTCGACAGTGCATCCAGAACACCCGCCACCACCGCCGTGCTGCCGTGGACATGCAACTCAGCCATGTCCTCGCCGGTAACAGTGCCCGGCCCCGGCAACCAGAGCACCAGCGCCTGATCAAGTTGTTCGTATGTGCGGGGGTCTGTGAGCCGCCGCACGACGGCCTTGCGCGGCGGTGGAAGGTCCGTGCCGCCCAATGCTGAGGGCCCGCTCAGGGCATCCGCAGCATTCGGCCCACTGATGCGAATAACCGCAATGCCTGCCCGCCCCTGACCGCTGGACAGGGCAAAAACGGTGTCGTCCATGAGGGTCGTAATCCGGAATTAGCTACGCTTGCGTCGAGTCTTAGGGGTCTTCTTTGGCGCGGGTGAATCGCTGTCCAAATCGCTCTCTGAAGGCGCACCGCCACCGCCCACAGCAGACTTAGCCACGCCCCAGAAAAGCTTCTGCAGCTTGTCGATGCCTTCAACACCCACGGGCAGCGCCAGCTTCACCAGCAATTCGGGATCCACATAGGCAACGTTGCGTTTGATCTGGTCGCTGATCTGCGCCACCAGCTCTTCCTGCATGGGAGCAAGGTCAGGCAAGCCGATGACCTTGCGGGCTTCCTCAGGGGTCATCTCAATGTCGATGTTGATCTTCATGCGTTGCTCCTGCATTCCTGATGGCGTTGGGTCACCAGTGTGACCCCTTATGCACCGCCCTACGTCGTGAAAGCCACCATGTCACAAAACCTGCTCCGCGAAGAGACCAGCCCGTATCTTCTTCAGCAT
This sequence comes from Pseudomonadota bacterium, assembly GCA_039818145.1. Lineage (GTDB taxonomy): Bacteria > Pseudomonadota > Alphaproteobacteria > CGMCC-115125 > CGMCC-115125 > Pyruvatibacter. The sequence goes on along the minus strand of JBCBUN010000030.1, from coordinate 1,292 downwards.
AAGGATAACCCGGTGCACTGGCGCCCCTGGGGGCCGGCAGCCCTGGCCGAAGCCAAAGCCGCCAACAAGCCGATCCTGCTGTCTGTGGGCTATGCCGCCTGCCACTGGTGCCACGTGATGGCCCATGAAAGCTTTGAAGACGAGGCCGTCGCAGCCGTGATGAATGAGCTGTTCGTCAACATCAAGGTGGACCGCGAAGAACGCCCGGACATCGACACCATCTACATGTCCGCCCTGCACCATCTGGGCGAACAGGGTGGCTGGCCGCTGACCATGTTCCTCACCCCTGACGGCGAGCCATTCTGGGGCGGCACTTACTTTCCAAAAACCCCGAGCTATGGCCGTCCCGGCTTTCCCCATGTCTGCCGGGAAGTCTCGCGCATCTTCCATGATGAAAGCGAGAAGGTGACCAAGAACGCCAACGCCCTGCGCGTGGCCCTCAAGGAGCAGGCAAAGGCCCAGAACCCCGGAGAACCGGCACCGGAAATCCTCGACAATGTGGCGGACCGGCTGGTGCGCAATGTGGACCCGGAACATGGCGGCGTCGGCAGTGCCCCCAAATTCCCCCAGCCTTTCCTGCTGGAGCTGCTCTGGCGCGCCTGGCTGCGCACCGGGGACGAGCGCGCCCGCAATGCTGTCACCCTCACCCTCACCCGCATGTGTCAGGGCGGCATCTATGATCATTTGGGCGGCGGCCTTGCCCGCTATTCCGTCGATGAGCGCTGGCTGGTCCCCCACTTCGAAAAGATGCTTTACGACAACGCCTGTCTCATCGGCCTGCTGAGCGATGTGGCTACCGGCACCGGCTCCACGCTGTTCGCCGCCCGTCTGCATGAGACCGTTGGCTGGGTGCTGCGCGAGATGGTGACCGAGGAAAGCGCCTTCGGGGCCAGCCTGGATGCGGACAGTGAAGGCGAGGAAGGCAAGTTCTATGTCTGGGGCGAAACCGAAATTGACGCCGCGCTTACCGATTTTGCGCCTGACGACGTAGCCGAATTCAAACGCATTTACGACGTCACACCGCAGGGCAATTTCGAGGGGCACACCATCCTCAACCGACTGGACCACCCCGAAGATCTGCCCAGCGAACACGAAGCCCTGTTTGCCCGCATGCGCGAGGTCCTGTTCACCACCCGCGCGCCGCGTATTCGCCCCGGCTGGGACGACAAAATCCTGACAGACTGGAACGGTCAGATGATTGCAGCCCTCGCCAAGGCGGGCGCCGCCCACAAAGAGCCGGTCTGGCTGGAAGCAGCCCAGAACGCATTCAATTTCATCCGTACACGAATGAT
>JBCBUN010000029.1:0-10622 GCA_039818145.1 Pseudomonadota bacterium | reverse complement strand
CAGGACCCCTGCAGAGAAGCGCCGACTGAAGTGAGTTGGGTGTCGGCGCTTCTCTGCAGGGGTCCTGGTACGTTGATCCCGTGTTCCTGTCACCCTCCGTTTCCGTCAGCTACTCGGATTACATTCGCGACCAATACACAGACTCCACGGGTACACTTATCCCTTCTAGCCGCTCGCGAGACACGACCATTGCCGCAGCGGCCACGGCATCGCGCACCTTCAACTTTGAAGAGGGTGGCTGGTTCACAGCCGCCAGCCCCCGGCTGTCTGCCTCACTCAACTACTACGTGCGCGAGAACCGGTCCCTGCGCGTCTCTGCAGCACAGATTATCGATCTTGAAAAATGGGGCGGCAATGTCGGCACCGGCGTGACGCTCGCGACAGAAGGCAACAGCACCATCTCCATCGACCTGGGCGTCATCGGTATCGGTCAGGACACGCTGGGGTACACCGGCCAGCTTCAGGTCGACTTCGGCTTTTAGCACCGGCGGCGTCAGCAGCGGCGCCAGTGTGAATCTGACTCTCAGGTCCATAGGGGCTATAAATTCTGCTGAGCAGGATCATCCGTGGGGGGGAGTGATGTGATCAGCTTGAAACACGCGCACGCCATATCTCAGGCCATCTGCCTGGCCTTCGGGGTTTGTATCACTGCCGTACTGGTGTTCGGTGCTGCAACACCGGCCCGCGCTCAATCAGCCGGCTGCACGATGCTTGCGGGCGGCGGCGGCAATACGACCATCCCGACCGGGACCGTGGTTAATACAACGGTCAATGTGACGGTGGATGCGGGCGAAACCATCACAGTGACGGTAACCGGCAACCCCAATTCCGTCCGTATCGGGACCAACCCCGGCAACGTCCGGCTGTTCAGCGGGCCCGGTAACCAGACCGTCACGGTGACCCTGCCCGCAGGCATCACCGGCATCACCATATCCGGCCAGGCAGGTGGGGGTGGCCCGACGCAGGTGAATTTCACTTGCACCTCGCCGACGGCCACGACAGGCAGCGGCAGCACGACGCAAACCGGCCCGACGCCCGATGAAACATCCGCCTCGACAGAGGCCGCCAACACCGCCATCGACAATGCCCGACTCTCGACAACACCTGCGGGCCTCCCAGGCGCTGGCACAACGATCAGATATCGTCCGAGCGTCCGTCAGATTCAATCTCAGATCGGCTCGCTAGACAGTGCCATCAAAAATATTGAAGAGGCCCAGACGACCCTCATTCAGAGTTTCATGCCTGACTTTGAGTCCAGAGAACAAAGAGCCGAATCAATCGCATATGACGCATACGGCTCTTTCAAAGAGTCGGAGGGGGAGGAGTTCTTCCGCGGCTGGCGCACATATGTGCATGACCCCTTCGCGCCGGTTGGGCCAGCCCCGACAAGGGGGACAGGGTTCATCTCACCACAAGCGTGGGGCGAGCAATCACATGCAGCGTTCATAAATGAAGTTCTGCAGGAAGCAGAGGCAGCCGGTGTTAAGGATCAACTTGTTCACCTGATGACCAAGCAGCTGGACGCCACCCGCGAGCGCGACCAACTGTTCCAGGACCTCAGCAGAGCGCGGGGCCTGTCCTCACAGAGGCCACGCATTGCTCCTGCATCACCCTTTCTCGCAGACTTCTCCGGCGAGAGCTTTCAAGTCGATCTCTCCAGTGACCATCTCATTCAGATGGCAGCACTCAACCTCGATGACAGCGCGGTCGGTCCTGCCGATCTGCCACCACTGACCATTGCAGGAATGCCGGTGAACATCTGGCTACGCGGCCGCGGCACGGTGTTCGACCGGCAGAAGCGCGGCGGCAGCGACGGGTGGGCGGCACACATTCTGTCTGGGATCGCCTTTCAGGTTTCCGACCGGCTGGTACTCGGCGCCTATGGCTCCTACCTGACCGGCGAAAGCGATGTGAAGGCAACGGGTACGGAAGTCGTATCCCGGCAAATGGGCGGCGGTGCCTATGCTCAGATCCGGGTGGTGGACACACTCTCTGTGGGTTTGTCTTTGTCGAAGGAAACCGGCGAGCAGGACATCAAGACCACTGCTGCCAGCGGTACGGCGGATACGGATCTGTGGACCGTCTCCGGCTCCCTGTCAGGCAGCTATTTCGTCAACCCGGTCGTCCTCACTCCCTCCCTGTCCGTGTCCTACGCCGACTCCGAACGCGACGGATATACGGATTCAACAGGCACGGCCATTCCCGGTAGCCGATCGCAAGACACCACCATCGGCAGTGGGCTGACCGTGTCGCGCAACTTTGAGTATGAAGATGGCTGGATACGCCGTGCCACGCCGCGTCTCAACGCCACCCTCAATTACTTTGCCCGCGAAAAAGACACCCTGCGCCTGTCTGCGACTGAAGTCATTGACCGTGAGAACTGGGGCGCGAATGTCGGCGCGGGCGTAACGCTCACCACCAGCGGGGCAAGCCGTCTGTCCTTCGACGCCGGCGTCATTGGCATCGGTCAGGACACGTTGGGCTACACCGGCCAGCTGCAACTTGAGATCGGCTTTTAGGCTTAGCTCTCGCCGCGCGCCCGGCGGATCATGCCGGGGATTTCGGTCTCCACGCTCTCAATGTCGTCTTCGAACTTGAGCAGAAGGTTCAGGGTGTTGCGCACCATGGCTTCGTCCAGCTCATCTGTGTGGAGCAGCATCAAGGCGCGGGCCCAGTCAATCGTTTCACTGACGGCCGGCAGCTTCTTGATCGTCTTGGTGCGCAACTCCTGCACGAAGGCCACCAGCTGAGCGAGCAGCGATTCAGGCACGCCGGGCACACGCTTGTTGATGATCTTCATTTCCAGCTTCTGGTCCGGGAATGAAATGTACAGGTGCAGGCAGCGGCGCTTGAGTGCGTCCCCCACTTCACGGGTGTTGTTGGAGGTCAGAAACACCACCGGCTTCACATCGGCCGTGATGGTGCCGATTTCTGGGATCGAGACCTGAAAGTCCGACAGGATTTCCAGCAGGAACGCTTCAAACTCATTGTCCGACTTGTCAATTTCATCGACCAGCAGCACGCCACCATCAGGCACCTGAAGCGCCTTCAGCAGCGGGCGCGGCTCCAGAAACTCCGGCGAGAAGAACGTGTCGTCAAACTCATGCAGGCGCTCCATGGCCTGGGTAATGCCATTGGTGCCCTCCATCAGGTCAGCCAGCTTGTCCTTGAGAACCTGCGTGTAGAGCAGCTGCTTGCCATATTTCCACTCATACAGCGCCTTGGCCTCGTCCAGCCCCTCATAGCACTGCAGCCGAATGAGCTCGCGGCCCAGATGGGCGGCCGTCGCCTTAGCCAGCTCGGTTTTGCCCACTCCGGGAGGGCCCTCAACCAGAATCGGCTTATCCAGCGCCTTGGCGAGGTAAACAGCTGTGGAAATCTGGGTGTTGGCCACATAGCCACCCACCTCAAACCCCTCTTGAATAAGCTGAATTTCGCGTTTGGCGTCGTCGGACTTGATGTGATTGGTCACGGGAACTGGTCTGCCTGTCTCTTGATATCGGTTCGCCCAAGGGCATACGCGAGCCCAAGCGCTGCGGCAATGGCACATTTGCAAACCCCTTTGCACAAGGGATTTCGCCGAAACCGGGCTCCCATAGGAACACATTGGCTGAATCCAAGACTCGCATCGTCCGCCAAGGTCACTAGAATGCGCCCCAACCAAGGGCCGATATCCGCCCTTCAAGAACAAATACCCGCCCGACAGTGACCAAAAAGGCGGGCCAGACAGGGAGTGCCCAGATGACCCAGATAAACGAAGTCACCACACTGACGCGCGAAGGCGATATCGCCGTCGTGACGCTCAATTCGCCGCCGGTGAACGCCCTTTCCGCCAATGTGCGCGAAGGTCTGTTTGAAGGCTTCAAAGCCGCCATCGCCGACGATGCCGCCAAAGCCATCGTCCTGATCTGCGACGGCCGCACATTCATTGCCGGTGCCGACATCACCGAATTCGGCCAGGCCCCCAAGGGCCCCGGTCTGCATGAAGTCCAGGCGATGATCGAAGATGCACCCAAGCCGGTTGTGGCCGCCGTTCACGGCACAGCCCTTGGTGGTGGTCTCGAAGTGGCCCTTGTCTGCCATTACCGCGTTGTTGTTCCCAGCGCCCGCATGGGCCTGCCCGAAGTCAATCTCGGCCTGCTTCCCGGCGCCGGTGGCACCCAGCGCCTGCCGCGCGTCACAGGCGTTGAAAAAGCACTTGAGATGATGACATCAGGCCGTCACGCCTCCGCCAAGGAAGCCCATGAGAGCGGCCTGGCTGATGCCATCGTTGAAGAAGGCAAGCTGCTGGAAGGCGCCATCGCCTTTGCCCAGAAGATTGTCGCCGACAACGCCCCCCTAACAAAAATCCGCGAGCGCGACGACAAGGTGGCTGAAGCCCGCGGCAAGCCGGAAATTTTTGAAGCTTTCCGCAAGTCCATCGCCCGCAAGACCCGCGGCTTCCTCGCACCGGAATACAACATCCAGTGCATCGAGGCCGCTGTGAACCTGCCCTTCGATGAAGGCATGAAGGTCGAAGCCAAGCTCTTCCGCGAACTGGTCACCGGCGAACAGTCAGCCGCCCAGCGCCACGTGTTCTTTGCAGAGCGTCAGGTCGCTAAAATCCCTGATGTGCCCAAGGACACCCCGCAGATCGACATCAAGTCCGTTGGCATCATCGGTGCGGGCACCATGGGCGGCGGCATCGCCATGAACTTCGTGAATGCCGGCATTCCGGTCACGATCGTCGAGCAGGCTCAGGAACGTCTCGATGCCGGTCTTGGCGTCGTGCGCAAGAACTACGAAAACTCCGCCAAGCGCGGCCGCTTCCCCATGGAAGAAGTCGACAAACGCATGGACATGTTCACCGGCACCACGAACCTCGAAGACCTGGCCGACAAGGACCTGATCATCGAAGCCATCTTCGAAAACATGGACGTCAAGAAGGACGTGTTCGGCAAGCTCGACAAGATCGTCAAGCAGGGCTCAATCCTCGCAACGAACACGTCAGCGCTGGACATTGACGAAATCGCAACAGCCACGACGCGCCCTGAAGCCGTCATCGGCCTGCACTTCTTCTCGCCCGCCAATGTCATGAAGCTGCTGGAAATTGTCCGCGCCGACAAAACCAGCAACGAAGTGATTGCCACCTCCATGTCGCTTGCCAAGAAGATCGGCAAGGTCGGTGTGCTTGTCGGTGTGTGCCCGGGCTTCGTTGGCAACCGCCTCCTCGCCCAGCGTCAGCGCGAAGCCAACAAGCTCATCCTCGAAGGCGCGATGCCCTGGGACGTGGACCGCGTGCTCTTCGACTTCGGCCTGCCCATGGGCCCCTTTGCCATGTCAGACCTCGCAGGTCTCGACCTTGGCTGGAACAAGGAAACCTCCAAGGGCGAAACGCTGCGCGACATCCTTTGCGAAAAGGACCGCCGCGGTCAGAAGACCTCCAAGGGCTTCTACGACTATGACGAAAACCGCGTACCGTCTCCCTCCAAGGAAGTCGAAGCGATCATTCGTCAGTACGCAGAAGAGCGTCAGATCCAGCAGCGCGAGATTTCCGACGAAGAAATCCTCGAGCGCTGCCTGCTGCCGATGGTGAACGAGGGCTACAAGATCCTTGAAGAAGGCAAGGCCATCCGAGCATCCGACATCGATATCGTGTGGATCATGGGCTATGGCTGGCCGCGCTATCGCGGCGGCCCGATGTGGTGGGGTGAAAACTCCGTCGGCCTCGAAAAGGTTCTCGACCGCATGAAGCACTACCAGGAAAAGCACGGCGACGACTTCAAGCCCGCCGCCATGCTCGAAGACCTGGTGGCCGAGAGCAAGAAGAAGGCCAGCTAATGGCTCTTGCCCTCTATGACCTCGAAGGCCGTGACGGCCGCCGCATGAGCCCCTTTTGCTGGCGCACAAAATACGCGCTCGCCCATAAGGGCCTCACTGCGGAGGACCGCCCGGTCGGCTTTGGGGAAATCAAAACCATCGGGGACGGCTCGTTCAAGACCGTCCCGGTGCTTGAGCATGATGGCCAGTTCATCGGCGACAGCTGGAAGATCGCGATCCATCTGGATCAGAACTTCCAGGATACACCACCGCTGTTCCCCAGCCTCGACGCGCTGCATTACGCACAGTTTGTGGAACGCTGGCTGTTTACGCAGGTGTTCACCGCCATGTTCCCGGCCATGGTCAAGCAGGTGTTTGAGCACTGCCGCGAGGAGGACAAGGCCTATGTCCGTGAAAGCCGAGAAAAGCAGCTCGGCGGCATGACCCTCGAACAGGCTGACAAGCGCGGCAAGGAAGGTCTGGGCGCCATGTCCGTGGCACTCGGTCCCCTGCGTGCCAAGCTCATGGACACGCCATACCTTAATGGCAACGAAGCAGGCTATGCGGACTATGTAGCCGCCAGCACGTTCATGTGGGCCCGCGCCGTTTATCCAAACAAGCTGTTTGCGCCCAAGGAGCCGGTGGCTGAATGGTTCAAACGTATCCTTGAGATGTATGACTCTCTGGGACGTTCAACGCCGGGCTACGACATCGCAGCCTGACGTCTCGGCGATTGTTCGCACACGATCTCGCGCAGCGGTCCTAACGGGCTGCTGCGCGAATTTTTTCCAGCAGCTTCTCGGTGGCAAAACCATCCTGTGGCTGCCCCAGGCTTCCCTGAAAGCCACGAATGGCTTTCCGGCTCATGGGGCCGATGATGCCGTCAACACCCCCCGTATCGAACCCGATCGCCGTCAGCTTGCGCTGCATCTCCTTGGCTTCTGACAGGGTCAAAGGCCGCTCATCGGTCGGCCATGTGCCCTGAATGGCAGGCTCACCGGCAAAGTGTCGCGCAAGATAGGACACCGCCATGGCATAGGAGGTCGCGTTGTTGTAGCGCAGGATCGTGCGGAAATTCGGATACGCCAGAAACGCGGGTCCGCGATGCCCTGCAGGCACAATCAGATAAGCCTCAAGTCCGCGTTCGCGGCGTGGCAGCGTTTCGCCGGATGTCGTGCGAAGCCCCAGAGCCTGCCATTCCTCACCGGTTTTCTTGATGCTGCGGCCCGCCTGCGCATAGTCAAAGCCACCGGGCAGCTTCACTTCACGCACGGCAGGATCACCCATGTCCCAGCCTGATGCCTTGAGGTAGTTGGCCGCAGAGCCAAGCCCGTCTGCATGACTGACCCAGACATTGCGGCGGCCATCGCCATCAAAATCCACCGCATGTTCAAGATAGGTCGTGGGAATGAACTGCGTATGTCCCATGGCACCGGCCCACGAACCGTTCATGGCCTGAGGCGTGATGTCGCCTGACTGAATGATCTTCAGCGCCGCAATAAGCTGCGTGCGGCCGAAGTCGGCCCGGCGACCTTCGAAGGCCAATGTCGTCAGTGAACGGATGACACTGCGACTGCCCATATAGCTTCCATAGTGGGTCTCAAGCCCCCAGATCGCCGCGAGCACTTCCCGCTCAACGCCGTAACGCTCTTCCAGCCGGTCAAACAGCTTGCGGTTGGCCCGCAATTGCTCCGCCCCATCAGCCTTGCGTTTGTCCGACAGGGCAGACCCCAGATATCCCCAGATCGGCCGGACGAATTCTGGCTGTTTCTGGTTGAGTTCCAGCACCTTCACATCCAGCGAAATACCCTGAAAAGCGCGGTTGAATGTGGATGAGGTGATTCCTTCCGCCAGGGCATCACGGCGAAAACCCGTCAGCCAGGCCGAAAGTCGCTCCTCCATGGCCGGTGTCACAACAATATCATCTTCCACCGGCTGCCCCTTTTGAGCGAGCGCAGCACCCGCGCCACCCAGAGTTAGGCCGGTTGCCAAAAGAAGGGCTGACAAGGGAGCAATCGCCCCAAAGCGCGTTGTTTTCCGCCGCATTTATTCTCGTTCCGCTGGTTTGTGAATCGCAGGAGAGCTCAAAAAGTCCGTCACCATAGGCGATGGACTGTGGCAATTCTATGCACGAACAACCTGCTGTTTAGGTTCATGTTCTAGGGTGCGGGCGGGCGTGCAACAGGTGCGTCTTGCCGTGGCGCATGGCCCCGTGGCAAAACCGGCGGCAATCGTTGCTGCGCCGCATCATCTATCCTCGTCTGCGTAAAGGCCTCACATGTCCAAACGGATCCGCAAGGTTGTTTTCCCGGTTGCCGGTCTCGGCACGCGCTTCCTCCCGGCCACCAAATCAGTGCCCAAGGAACTGCTCCCGGTCGTCGACCGCCCGCTTATCCAATACGCAGTGGATGAGGCGAAAGAAGCCGGCATCGAGCATTTCATTTTCGTAACCGGTCGCGGCAAGACTGCTATCGCGGACTATTTCGACCACGCCTACGAGCTTGAGCAGACACTGTCGGCAAAAGGCGCAAGCGACGCGCTCAAGATGCTGACGGACATGCGCCCCCCCGCAGGGGCTGCCTCCTTCCTGCGCCAGCAGGAACCCGCGGGCCTTGGCCACGCGGTCTGGTGCGCGCGTGATCTTGTGGGTGACGAACCTTTTGCTGTCATTCTGGCAGACGAACTCCTCAAGTCGTCTCCCGGCTGCCTCGCGCAGATGGTGGAAGCCTATGAGAAGACGCAGGGCAACATCGTTGGCCTTGTGGACGTGCCCGAGGAACACACGGACCGCTATGGGGTGATCAAACCCGGTGTCCGAGATGGCAATCTGGTGGAAGTCTCCGGCATGATTGAAAAGCCGAAGCCTGATGCAGCCCCTTCCACACTGGCGCTCGTAGGCCGCTACATTCTTCAGCCATCCGTATTCGAACACCTGTCGCGTCAGGATCGCGGCGCCGGTGGCGAAATCCAGCTGACGGATGCCATGGCGCGGCTCATCGGCAACGAGCCTTTCCATGGACTTGAATTTGACGGCATCCGGTTTGACTGTGGCAACAAAGTAGGTTTCATGGCTGCCAATGTGGCCTATGCCCTTGAACGTGAAGACATGGCCGACGAACTTCGTGAGTATCTGCGGACAGTCATCTAGACAACGCCCACATCTGAAGCGGCCCTGGCCGCCAACACCTAAAAGAGGTGCGCCATGCGCGTCGCAATGATCGGAACAGGCTATGTCGGCCTGGTTTCAGGAGCCTGCTTCTCTGATTTCGGCCACGAAGTCACCTGCGTCGACAAAGACGCCAGCAAGATTGAAGCGCTTGAGCGTGGCGAAATTCCGATCTACGAACCGGGCCTTGATGTGCTGGTCAACGGCAACATGCAGGTCGGCCGCCTGACCTTCACCACCGATCTTGCCAACACCGTCCCCGAAGCAGACGCCGTCTTTATCGCCGTCGGAACACCGTCACGCCGGGGCGATGGCCACGCCGACCTGTCCTATGTCTATGCCGCCGCCCGCGAAATCGCGCCCCTGCTGACGGGCTACACGGTGGTGGTCACCAAATCGACAGTTCCCGTCGGGACCGGCGACGAGGTTGAACGCATTATTCGCGAGGCCGCCCCGGACGCAGACTTCGATGTCGCCTCCAACCCGGAGTTTCTTCGCGAAGGGTCAGCCATTGAGGACTTCAAACGCCCCGACCGTGTGGTGGTCGGCACCGATGCCGAACGCGCACAGGATGTGATGCGCGAACTGTACCGCCCGCTGTTCCTGCGCGAGACGCCTATGGTCATCACCAACAGGCAGACGTCAGAACTCATCAAATATGCCGGCAATGCGTTTCTGGCCACGAAGATCAGCTTCATCAATGAGATGGCGGACATCTGCGAGAAGACCGGTGCCAATGTCATCGATGTCGCAAAGGGCATCGGCCTTGATGGTCGCATCGGCAAGCTCTTCCTGCATGCTGGCCCCGGCTATGGCGGCTCCTGCTTTCCCAAGGACACCCTTGCCCTGGTCAAGACCGCTGAGGATGTCGGCGCACCAACCGGCATTGTCAGCGCTGTGGTGGAAGCCAACGCCAGCCGCAAGAAACGCATGGCCCACAAAGTCATTGAAGCTGCAGGTGGCGACGTCAGCGGCAAGAAAATCGCAGTGCTTGGCGTGACCTTCAAGCCGAACACGGACGATATGCGGGACAGCCCCAGCCTCGACATCATCCCCATCCTCAAGGACTCCGGCGCATCAATTCGCGCTTTCGATCCTGCGGGCATGGATGAAGCCAGGGAATTGATCGACGGCGTCGAGTGGGCTGAAAATGCCTATGACGCCATCAATGGTGCGGACATCCTGCTGATCCTGACCGAGTGGAACGAGTTTCGGGCGCTGCAATGGGACAAGGTCGCAAAGGCCATGCCCGGGCGGCTTGTGGTCGACCTCAGAAACATTTACACCCCGCAGGAAGTGGCCCGGCAGGGCTTCACCTATCACTCCATCGGCCGCGCGCCTGCAATCGCCTGACTTCGGAACGGTTTCAGGCGCTCCGCCGATCTTCCGGATTTCTGCCGCAATTCGCGTGCATTGATTTTGCCGGACATAAAATAAAGGCCGCGCCTGGGCGGAAATCACCATGATCAAAAGCGTTGTTGCTGCCATTTTGTTTGTCATGACGTCTGCCACCATGGCAGCGGCGGACCCTGAGGCCACAGCAAAGACCTTCATCACTGATGGCGTTGATCAGGCAATTACAATTCTGAAGGAAACCAAACCGGACGATCCTGCCCGCGCCGCCCGTTTCCGCGACTTCGTCTCACAGGTCATCGAC
>JBCBUN010000028.1:0-10674 GCA_039818145.1 Pseudomonadota bacterium | reverse complement strand
GCCCGAACCGCCAATAATGATGGTCCGCCCGGTGCCCGCCGGTGTGAGGTTGAATTGGTCCCCGGCGCTGATTGTGCCGGTGAGATCAAGGTCAAGCACCACCAGTGACACATCCGTATTGGAGGCGATGCTGTTGATAACCGCAGCACCTGACGGCGCTTCAATGAGAAGAATGCCGCCGGTTGCGTTGACCGAGCCGGCCACGTTCACATTACCCGTTAGAGCTTGAAGCGTGGCGGTGCCCCCGACCATCGAGGTACCGGTCATGGTGGTCGATCCGCCGACCACGCCCAGATCACCGCCGATGACCACATTGTTGAGGGTTGCAGCACCTCCGAGCGCCCGTGCGGTAAGTCCGCCATTGGGCGCAGCGACGGAACTCGTACCGCTGCCGGTAAGCGCGCCCGTCAGAGCTTCAAGAAAGACCTGGCCCTGCGTCATGAGCATGCCGAAATAATTCACAGCCGCGCCGACAATCGAAACGCCGTCGGGCGCTTTCACACCCTGAACCGAGATCGTGCCATTGGCCGCACGCAGATCCGCAGACCCGGCCGTTGATGTCATGTCGGCTGTCGCGGTGATGCCCCCGGTCGAAGCATCAAGGTCGATGCCTGTTCCAGCCTGAACGGTGCCTGTCAGCGATATGGACCCACCGTCAATGTCCAGTATCCCCGGCGTGGAAATATCGCCAACGGTTGCCGTCAGCGCCGCCGGGCCGGTACCACCATTTACGCTACCCGTTACGTCCACATCCTGGGCAACGAATGTCGCACCGGTCGCGCCAGATACAGATGTTACGTCGATGTCGCCATTGATAGCACTCAGAGCGACGGTCCCGCCAGTGGATGCGATGGCGCTGTCAACACTCACATTGCCCGTGGTCGCCGACAGAGCAACACCGCCCGTGCCATTGACCGGACCATTGACGGTAACGCTCGTGCCGGTCACATCCACGACACCGGCAGAGGAAATATCAGTCGTATCCGCTGTAAGCGATACTGCGCCGCCGGCGACCACCGGACCACTCAGGACAATGCTGTTGCCATCGATATCCATGGCACCGGCTGACGATACGTTGTTCGCCCCGCCGCCGATTGCCGCCAGCGATGTAATGCCATTGGCGGATTGCACCGACCCGCCGGTGCCGGTCAGATCAACGTCGGTTCCTGAGATGGTGACACCCGTCGGTCCTGTCACATTGCCGACGTCGACTGCGCCCAGCGTTGACACAACCCGCGCCGTCGTCGTTGCCGTCACATCATCGATGTCGATGCCATTTGATGCATCCACGGATACGCTGCCGGCTGTCGCCGTGAGGTCATGACTGGTGACCGGGCCATTTGTGGCGTCGATGTCGATGCTGGTCCCGGTCGTCAGTCCAGACAGGTTGACCTGATGCGCGTCAATGTCGATCGCGCCTGCCGCGGAAATGTTGTTGGCCCCACCGCCGGTAGCAGTGAGATTGGCGGGTCCCGTTGTCACCTGCACCGAGCCCCCGGCGCCAGTCAGATCAATATCGCTGCCCGAGATATCCGCCTGCGTCACCGCGGAGACATCACCCACATCCACCGCACCGGTGGAGGAGACAATGCGCGCAGACGTCGTAGCCGCAACATTGTCCACGTCGATATCGCCGGTCGCATCGATGGCAGCCGACCCGCCGGTTGCGGTCACACCTGCAGTCGTGACAGTCCCCGCATCGGCGTCGATATCAACAGATGTGCCTTGGACGCTGGTGGTGCTTATCTGATTGGCCGTGAGAGTGACGCCTGTTGCCGCCTGTATTGCCTGCAGGATCGCATTGCCCGCATTGGCAACAACAGAAACCAGCCCACCGGTAGAGGTGATGGACCCGTTGGTGGAAGCATTGCCCGTCGCCGCATCGATGGTGATATCGCCTGTGGCCGACGTGTTACCGCTCAGGGTCACCACATTACCGTCGATATCGAGCGCCCCATTGGACGAGATATTGTTGGCGCCGCCACCGTTCGCGGTCAGCGAAACCGTGCCCGCGGACGCCACGATGTCGCGATTGGTGCCGGTAAAATCGAGGTCCGTGCCTGTGACCGTCACCCCATTCGGCCCGGTCACGTCTCCCACATCCACCGCACCACCAGCCGAAATCACACTGGCGGTCGTTGTGGCAGTCACGTCGTCTATGTCGATCGTGGTTCCGGCATTGACGGCCACTGACCCCGCCGTTGTGGCGATGCTGTTTCCGGCGCCGGAAACGAACGTACCCGCATCCAGGGTGACATTGCCGCTGGCACTGATGTCTTCAGAGAGCGAGATCGATGTCTGCGCATCAATATCCACCGCGCCAGGTGCCGAGATGTTCCCGGCCACCGTGCTCGCAGTCAGACTGACCGAACTCGTGGTCGACCGGACGGAACCGGCCGCCCCTGTCAGGTCGATATCCGTGCCAAAGACACCGACTGCGCCGACCGCCTGAATATCACCGATGTCAATGTCGTCTGTGCCGATGACGGCGCCGCCAATTGATGCGATCGCCGCCGACGAGATGTCGTCAACGTCAATACTGCCGGAAGCCATCAGTGAGACATTGCCGGTTGTCGAGGTCACGCTATTGGCGGTAAGCGCACCGTTGTCAGCGCGCATATCCACGCTGGTGCCGGTGGTCGGACCCGAGATGGTGATTGTGTCACCATCAATGTCGATGGCACCCGCTGCCGAGATGTTGTTCGCGCCCCCGCCCGTCGCGGTGACCGACACGGTCCCGCCGGTTGACTGGAGCGATCCGCCGGTCCCAGTCAGGTCAATATCGGTGCCCGAGAGGGTGATCCCACCGGGGCCTGTCACATTGCCTACATCCAGGTCAGCGCCGCTGGAAACAACCCGCGCAGTTGTCGTGGCGGAAATGTCGTCCACATCAACAGCGCCGACACCATCGATGCTGACCGACCCAGCTGTGGCGCTGACATTGTTGGCCGTGACCGTCGCCGTCGAGGCATCAATATCAACCTCGGTCCCCGTTACGGCGCCTGAAAGCGTGATGCTTAAGGCATCAATATCGATGTCGCCAGCAGACGAGATGTTGTTGGCGCCGCCACCCGATGCGGTCACGGAGACCGCCCCACCGGTCGCCTGAAGCGACCCGTTGGTGCCTGTCAGGTCCACATCAGTACCAGAGATAATGACACTCGCTGGGCCGATCACGTCACCGACATCCACATCTCCCGAAGTCGAGCGAACAACGGCGGATGCTGTCGCCGTCACATCATCCACGTCAACGTTGCCCGTTGTGGCATCAATCAGAACCGACCCAGCGGCCGCCGCAGTTGTTCCGCTCAAAGTCACACTGACGCCATCAATATCGATTCCGCCTGCCGACGAGATATTGTTGGCACCACCACCGGACGCAGTTACTGAAACGCCGCCACCCACAGACTGGACCGCGCCATTCGTTCCGGTAAGGTCAATATCTGTACCGGACAGTGTAGCGCCAGTCGCGCCGGACACGTCACCGGCATCGACTTCGCCGGTAGTGGAAACGATCCGCACTGTGGTTGCACTGGCGGTCACATCATCAACATCGATGTTGCCTGTCGCATCAATCGCCACGCCGGTACCGGTCGTCGCACCGGACAGGGTTACTGTCGTGCCATCGATATCAATAGCACCGGCGGACGAGACATTGTTGGCGCCACCACCCGATGCCGTTACTGAAACCCCGCCGCCTGAGGATTGAACTGAGCCATTCGTCCCGGTCAGGTCCACATCCGTTCCGGATACAGTGACACCCGTCGTCCCGGACACATCGCCCACATCCAGATCGGCGCCGCTCGACACAACCCGAGCCGTCGTTGTCGCTGAAACGTCATCCACATCAACCGCGCCGACACCATCAATGCTCACAGATCCGGCTGTGGCACTGACACTATTCGCCGTCACCGTTGCTGTTGAGGCATCGATATCGACCGAGGTCCCTGTGACG
Organism: Pseudomonadota bacterium; assembly: GCA_039818145.1. Taxonomy (GTDB): domain Bacteria; phylum Pseudomonadota; class Alphaproteobacteria; order CGMCC-115125; family CGMCC-115125; genus Pyruvatibacter. The sequence continues at coordinate 6,719 of JBCBUN010000028.1, read as the reverse complement.
GCCCCGGTCAGACTGACGCTTAGAGCATCAATGTCGATAGCACCTGCGGAAGAGATGTTATTGGCGCCGCCGCCGGATGCGGTCGCCGAAACAGACCCGGTGGACGATTGGAGTGAGCCGTTGGTACCGGTCAGATCGACATCGGTACCGGACACAATCACACTGCTGGGTCCGGTTACATCGCCGACATCAACGGAGCCCGAGGCCGACCGCACAACGGCCGAGGCCGTGGCAGTGACATCATCCACATCCACATTGCCGGTTGTGGCATCGATCAGCACCGATCCGGCAGCCGCGACCGTTGTGCCGCTCAGGGAAACGCTAACGCCGTCAATATCGATGGCGCCGGTCGCCGAAATATTGTTCGCGCCACCACCCGTCGCGGTGACCGACACGGTCCCGCCGGTCGATTGAAGCGATCCGCCGGTTCCGGTCAGATCAACATCGGTGCCCGACAGGGTGATGTTGTTGTCACTCGAGACGTTACCCACCTTGAGCGTACTCGCGGTGGAAATCACTTCCGCTGATTGGCTGGCGGTCACGTCATCAACACCGACACTACCGGCAGCACCAATGCGGACAAACTGGACATTGAAATCGTCAGCAGTGACGGTTCCCGGGACCGCGTCTATGGCCCAGGAGGACGTGGTACCGGTCGCGTTGCCGCTCAGGGTGACATTGGTGCCGACATCGATATCGACGATGCCAGCCCCCTTGGATATGTCCCCGACAGTAGCCGTCAGCGACAGTGCCCCGGTGGTCGTCCGCAGGACCGTCGTCGTGCCCGTCTGATTGCCGTTGGCCAGATCGATGTCGCGCCCCGAAACGGTAATGCTGCCCTGGGCGATGAGTTCCGCCACGTCGATATCGCCGGCCGTGGCCTGAATGCTCACATCACCGGCCGTGGCCTGAAGGTCAGCTGCGATTGTCACATCACCGGTTGTGCCGGTGACGCTGATGGCACCGGTGCTGCTGTTTGTGTTGCCACCGGTGTTGAGTGGTCCGACAGCGTTCCCGATGGTTACCGCCGTGCCCAGCACCGAGGCGGTTCCCGGCGCCACAATGGTCATGTTGTCAGTCTTGACCGCATCGGTGGCGGCGGCCCCCAACACGCCGCCGGTGACATCCACACCGCCAAGCAGCATCACATCGCCGGACAACGTACCGACATTCTGCGCTTCGACGAGACCTTCCATGTTGAGGAAAGCACCGCCGCCAACGCGAGACGCGTCTGCGATAATCCGCCCGCCAATGGCTCGCCCGGTGGATGTCTGATGCACCACATCACCGCCTGCGGCCACGGTAGACGACCCGCCATCAACAATGAAATCGGTCACAAGCAATTCGTTGAACGCCGCACCATTATTGCGGGCCGTGCTGGCAAATTTGATGCGGAAGGCTTCCGCACCTCCCAGCAGCACATCGCCGTGTGACGATGTCAGGTCACCGGAATTGGTAACCATCGGCGCCACAAGGGCGAGAAGTCCCGTGGTGTCGAGGTCCGCACCATTTGCCACAATGATGGCGCCGGTGCCCCCTGCATCGGTAAAGGTAAACGTGCCGGTGGTTGGGTCGGTGGCCATGAAGGTGGCGTTGTCGATGTCCGCCGTCGTTGCCAGCAGCGCTCCCACATCAATGTTGGCGTTGGACCCGAATGCCACGCCGGCAGGATTGAGAATCCACACATGCCCATTCGACTGGAGGATGCCGTCAATGGTGCTTTGCGCCAGCGGTCCGGTGACCTTGTTGAGTGCAATCGACTGGTTGTTCAACTGGTTGAAGATAACCGTGTCGCCATTGTCGATGTTGAAGCTGTCCCAGGTAATGACGCTCCTGGGGTCTGTCCCGGTGTTGATGGTCACATCACCACCTGACGGAGTGATGCTGCCGCCCGCACCACCGGCAACAAAGGTGCCGTTGGCTGGCGTCGCCGACGCTGCCGATACCAAAAGGGCCGCTGTCGATACGCCACCCAGCAACCGCGCGAGTGTCTTGCGGATCAATGGAGTAGAGGACTGCATCATCCACCATGCCCCCCAAACAGACCCGAGACGGCGCCATAGGCGTCCTTCGCAACACGGCCGACATTTGTTGTCAGGGAGAAAAGGACCCGCGCACTCGGCACCCCTTCATTCTGACCCCGCGGCTCGCGCCTCGGCTGCGCATAGGCGATTTCGGCACGGGCGTACTCGTCAATGGTGAGACGCATACCAAAGCCCGACGACGCCAGTGTATGCTGGGCTACTGCTGCCTGGTCCCGGTTCCAGTACTCCCCGACATCGAAAAACCCGAAAAATTCCACATGCGTCCGGTCATTGAACGGGCGATGGCCAAGGCCGGTCAGTTCTACTGACCCGGCAACTGCCGCATCCCCGGTCGCAGCGCCTGGGTCATATCCGCGTACAATCGTGTAGTTGCCAAAAGAGAATTCCTCCACGGCCATGAGCGGATCGCGCGCGTGCTGCCCCATGCCGCGCAGGTCGAGACGGAAAGTCTGGAATGTCGGCGTCTTGATATTGGTTTCAGCAAGCAGTGACCATGCATTGGGGCGGGCTTCAGGCCGGGCAAGATTTGGCTCGCCGCGCTTGCTCGACCCCATGATGCCAACGCCCTTACGAGCCTCAACCCAGGTATCAATTGACCACCCGTCCCAGCTGAATTCGCTTTCAGCGCCGATATAGGCGGTGCGTGTCTTGTCATTGCTCAACAGAACAGTCTGGTTGAACAACTCACCTTTCAGATCCGCATAATCCAGTCCGCCATAAAGATCGACCAGATTGGTCCGGTCCCGATAGATCGGATGGCTGACTTCAAGCTTGCCGGTGTAGCTGCGCGAGGTCGCGCCAAGTGTCGCCACAAGACCGGTGGGCTCTGCTTCCCCGTAGGTACCTTCAAGGCGGACCTTGAGACCACTTGCAGTCAGCCCGCGCTCATAGGCCAGTTGACCCACAAACTGCTCGCCCCAGTCCCGGGTTGTGAAGAACGACGCCTGAATTTCATCGCCATAGAGCGCCAGCCCGGGGACGCGTACAAAACCCGTGATCCCCTCACGGCCCAGCGCCTCAGGCCCCCAATTGTGCACGTTGACGAGAAAGCGCGGTTCTTCACGCTTGGCCTCCGCAATGATCCGCATGGTGCCCGGCCCCTGCGTGCCACGGGCCAGGGAAACATTGGCATTCAAACCTGGAATGTCCGACAGGGCGGCAATGGCCTCTTCAACCGACGCCACCGGAACAGGCCCAAGATTGTTCAGCTTGGACAACTGGGCTTCCGCCTGGCGCTTGGCCGTCGGCGACTCGCCCAAAACAACCACGCCCTCGATCTGACCCTCAATGACCTGCAGTCTTACCTGGCCATCAGCGACACGCTGCGGCGGCAACACAACCCGCACATAGGGATAGCCTGCATCGCGGAACACAGCTTCCATGCCGGTCGCAATCCCGCGAAGCTCATCGAGTGTTACATCCCGACCAATCAGGCCATCGGCTGCCGCAAGCAGCATGTCATCGCTTACGGCGCTTTCCTGGGGCAGTTCACTAACGCGCTCAAGTTCGATCGATTTGAGGGTGAGGCGGGGCGCCTGAGCCGCCGTTTCGGGCGCACTTGCCCGAGCAGCCGTTTCAACACGCGCCTGCTCGGCCGGGGGCACGGTCGCACCGGCAGGCACGGCAGGCGTCGGCAATACCGAACATCCGGCAGCCAGCCCGGCCCACAAGACCGTTAGCGCCAAAAAGGCTAAAGCCCGCACGAAAAATGCCCCCCAAGGACAAAGGCAACGCAACAAGCTGCATCATGTGCAAACGCCGGACCGCCAACCCCAAATGTGGCGCACCGGTTCGCGTGCCTTCCAAGTCCAGAAATCTAAAGGGTTTCCGCGCGAATCTCACTGAAAAAGTTACCAATTTCTTAATGCTGTGCCGAAACAGGACACAGCCTTTCCAGCTGCCAAAACCACCGGTGTTCCAAAACGGCTCAAGCCGCCATCCCGGCCAGGGTCGCGTATTTCAAACAGACCAACGCAACCGCTCGCAAAGGAGAATGCCAGGTCGCTATAATCCCCCTGAAACCGACACCCAACACCCAACACTCGACACCGTGGAGACAGCCAATGATCGACGCCCTCAAACAACTGCTTGGAGGCGGATCGGACCTGCCGGATGAGACGACAGTCGCCGTTGGGTTGTTGCTGGAAGTCATCCGTATGGATGACGACTTTGATGCCGCTGAGCGCGCAGCTGTCGCGCGGACCCTGTCTCGCAGGTTCGGCATGTCTGAAAGCGACGCCACCCAGATGGTGAACGAAGCGACCGCTAAAAGCCGAACGACCTATGATGACAACCAACTTCTCAAATCAGTGAACCAGCATTTTTCACCGGAGCAAAAGACGGCATTGCTAGAGATGTTGTGGGAAATTGCCCTGGCAGACGGCGAACTCCACCGGTTTGAAAATCATGCGATTTTGGCAATTGCCAACCAACTTGGCATGGGCCAGGCGCAGCTGGATGCCACCCAGGCGACCGCGAAAGCTCGCCTGGCTAGCTAGGGCGGCCAAATCTTAATGACAACTAACTTGCATTAATGGCTTGGCGAACGGCGGTTCCTGCTTGGTCAACAACGCTTGCGCGCCAACCTTCATCATCCGGATAAAACGCATCGCGCATCTTCTGCTTGATGGCGGCGGCATCGCTTCCGGATGGATCTCCATGCATGACAAGCCAGTTGTCCCACCGCAACGCGCCCAGAACGGATACCGGATCCTGCGTGCCATATTCCAAGGCTATTCCCGCAGCATCGATGTCCGGTGAAACCGCGTCAAAGAAAGCGCCTCCCATATCACCGGCAACCACAGCAGACACGCTGTCGCCGCCTCCCAGGTCGGTCACGTCATCACCCCAGATGCTCTGGGCCCTTTTGACGTCGCTCGACGTCCCAAGACCCAGCTTCTCACCATGACCAAACGGGCCCAACCCGGTGTGAATATCAATAAAGCGAAACCGCGTCGCACTGATCGCGAGGCTCTGCATTAAGGTCCTGACCATCCCGTTGGACCAAGAAGGCGTCGTTCCACCAAAAAACAGTCCGTCCGGGCGGGTGTACTGCCCCCCACTCACGGCCTGACGGAAGGCGTCCATCCCATGGGTGCCAATCCATTGCAGCACCTCACCATCCCAGTGTTCCGGACGCTCGCCATAATCCGCCGGTGCAATCATCGGGTGGATGGCTTCATAGGCCGAACTGTCGGGATAGCCGGACCCGTGATTCACGAAATTGCGGTTGAGATCGATATTGCTCTCATTCACACGCCTTTGATGCGAAAAGCCATACGGATTGACCGCATGCACAAGAACGATCCGGGTGTCACGGGGCAGGTCGGCAAACAGCCCTTCCTGTACCAGGGAGATCTGGCATCCTGATCCGCAATAGCCTTCAATCCCATGCGTCCCGGATGTGACGAGCACAACGTGGGATGCGTCCTTTGGACCCTTGGAGGCGATGTCCGCGTATAGCGTTTCTCCCTCGCGACCGGTCGCCGTCGTGTTCTCAATGGCCTCGAGCTCAAATCCCGCTGCTTCGCAGGCAGACAGAAACTTCGCGCGGGCCTCTGCGTAGGAAGCTGAAAAACTGGCCTCCACCGCGGGCAAGCCTGCATCGGACATCGGCATCTAACTCCAGGCCGGGCGCGGCGTCACAATCGGCCAACGCGGGTTGAACCTGTCAAAGAGGCCTGCAAGCTCAGCAAAAGCCAGCGCCTCACCTTCTATTTCAAGCTTTCCGTCGCCCATCAGGGTCGCAGCATCCCTGACCTGAAGCATCAACAGTTTGAAATCCAGGGTCGCCAGCTTGAGAGTCGCCGTAGGGCTGGGGTTCGAGCGGCCGGGGAAATAGTTGAGCACGCAGTTCTCAAGCGTCAGCTCATAGTTCTCCTTGGTGTCCGTAAACTCGAAGTTGAAGGCAAAAGCCTTGCCGTCCGCCTTGGGCCCATTGAGCCGAACAGCCATCGCCTGAAACAGGTTTTCAAGCGGCATACCGGCAGCCATGCCTTCGCTGACCTCCAGGGGACGCCCTTCCGGCACACCATGACGCAGCTCCAACGCACCGCACAGGTAGAAGTTACGCCACGGCCCGGATTCAGCCTGATACCCCAGCTGCTCAAGAGCGTCCGCCGCCAGCAGTTTCGCCTCGGTGTTGTTCTCGTCGGCCATGATCACATGGTTCAACACTTCCGCTACCCAGCGATAATCGCCTTCATCAAACGACTGCCTGGCCTGCGCAATCACATTGTCGGCGCCGCCCATGAATTTGACATAGCGGGCACCGGCAGCAGTGGGCGGGTGCGGGAACAAATTGGCCGGATTCCCATCAAAATGGCCCAGATACTTGACGTAAACAGCCTTCGCATTGGCTGCGAGCGCCCCGTAATAGTCGCGATTGTAGAATTCCTTGGCCAGCGACGCAGGCAGCTCAAGCTGCTCGGCAACCTCTTCCTTGTTGTAGCCAAGATTTGCCAGACGCAACGACTGGTCATGCACATATTTGTAGAGATCACGCTGCTTCTTGAGGTATTCCACCGCCCGCTCACGGCCCCAAATGGGCCAGTGGTGAGAGGCAAACTCGACCTCCAGCCGGTCGCCGAAAAGATCAATGCTTTCATTGATTTGCGCGGACCAGGCCAGCGCGTCGCGCACCTGCGCACCGCGCGGCGTATAGACATTGTGCAT
>JBCBUN010000027.1:0-10838 GCA_039818145.1 Pseudomonadota bacterium | reverse complement strand
GGCGGCCCCATCCACCGCGTCTACGCAGTCACCTGACGGCTGTGTAGCCCATTTGCATGACGAACAGGTCTGCGTGTCTCGGCGGCAGCGTGCTCCCGGAGCACTCCGGGTCTAGGGCTTTGAAATGGCGGAGAGGGAGGGATTCAAATCCTCGGTACGCTTGCGCGCACAACGGTTTTCGAGACCGCCCCGTTCGACCACTCCGGCACCTCTCCGCGGTGCTTGCATGCGCTCAACCCAAAGCAAATGATAGCGCACTGACGAACGGGGGCCTGTCGGCACACAGGCTGGACCCAACAGGAGACATACTATGAGGCTAGCGCTGCCAACAGCGGTCGTTTCGGGTATCGGCTATTGGGTATTCATGACCCAGGACCGCTGTGCATTTGGCTTCTATGTGAGTGTCGTAATCGGACTAACAATCGCTCTCGTCTTGCTTTGGTATCGAAGCACAGCATTGTCAGCCAATCCACATACTACAAAACCGACTGACCAACTAAACAACGATCCCCCGCTGAATAGCCGAACGAAGAGCCAGTTGAAGTCAATTGGTTCGATTACCGTCCTCGCACTCTTCTGGATGGCCATAGTTGTTGGATTCTCGCTTTCGGACCACACGATCACAAGAGCAGTCTTCTTTGGTTGTTTCTTTGGTTACATAGTGTTTTTCCACGATTACGTGTTCTACCGCCGCTGAAGTCCAACCTGATCGGTTGTTCCACAACTTACGTGAAGTGCCGTGTGTCAATGAGAATGGAGCTTTGTCATTGGCGGAGAGGGAGGGATTCGAACCCTCGGTACGCTTGCGCGCACAACGGTTTTCGAGACCGCCCCGTTCGACCACTCCGGCACCTCTCCGCGGGGCATGGGCTGACGGCACATCAAGCGCCAAGCCCACTGGTCAACAGGGCGCGGACAATAGACGCGCGGTGGCGTGATCTGCAAGCAGCGAAACGCGGAAATCCGTTGAGGCTAGTGGCCCTGCCGACGGACTGCATCATGGGGCAGATGCGAGTGGACCCCGGGTCAAGCCCGGGGATACGGAGTTGGGTGTGGGGATCAGCGCGTCATCGCCGTGTCCCCGGGCTTGACCCGGGGCCTACTCGCCTTGGTGCCGATCACAAAGCTAGAAAAGCCGGTATAGGGCGGCCACGCCAAGGCGACCTCGACACCACTGGAACGCTACTATTCGGTAATGGCGTCCCACAGGGCTGACAGGAAATCGGACAGCCAGTCGATCACCGGATCAGCGACATCGAAAAACGGAATGTAGTCCTCCAGTACATCGCGCACGTCACCATCCAGCGCGGCGGCGAAAAGCGCCACGAGCAACGCCCAGAAGATGATGATGAGAAGTCCGCGAAACAGCGATCCCATGGGGGAGTCCCTTTGCTGTGTGACCGTGGAAAATCTAGTCGCTTAGAGAGTAGTCCACGGTCGCCACAACGCGAACCGTCTTTTCAAGCTGGCTCTCCTGGCTGACACCGCCCGTATTGTCGCGCGGGCGAATGACGATGACACCCTGATTGGCGCGCAGGATGCCGCCCAGCCTGGAGCCTGAATTGTCCGCAAACTCCTGCGCACCCGTCCGTGCGGCAGCTGTCGCCTGGGCAATCAACTCCGGCTTGATCTCGTTGAGACCATTGAAGGAATAGGTTGGCCCGCCGAGGTCAGCCAGCACCACGCCACGGCGCACCAGCTCGCCGGTGTCCCGGCCCAGCTCATCCACCAGTTGAACATTCGTCGTCCGCAGCAGCAGGTTCTGGGCAATGATGTAACGCGCCTGGCCAATGCCGCCGGACCGGTAGGCCTGCGCCAGAAGGTCTGTCACTTCGAGGCGTTCAAGACTGATTTCCTCCGCATTGACGCCACGTGACATCAAGAATTCGCGAATGGTGTTGGTATTGCCGTCAATCTCGGCCTGGACCTGGGTCAAGTCGCTGCCTGCCGCCGTATAGCGCAGCCGCCACATGGCAAGGTCAGCGGTTACATCCCGCTCGGCCAACCCTTTGACGGTGACATAGCGCTCAGCCTTGCGGCCTTCAAAAAAGCCGGTGCCCACCTGCCAGCCGGCAAAGGCCACGCCTGCTGCCAGCACCACCGCGCCAAGAAATCCGAAAGGTCCGCTGTTCATCTGTCCCGCTCCCGCCAATACCTGTCTTTGAGATACCCGCCTTTGGGGCACCTGCTATTGTTGCCTACCTTTGATGATCCACGATTCGAGCAACAACATGGCGACAATACCACCAGAGGGTGGGCCACCTGACGATACGCCTGACGAGACTTTCACGGCTTTTGACCGTCAGCGTGCATGGGCCATCCATGCGTTTACGGCCTCGGGCGCCATAATTGCCATGCTCGCACTCACTGCCGTCACCAATGGGGACCCACAGGCCGCATTTTTGTGGCTGGGCCTGGCTTTTGTGGTGGATGGGCTCGACGGACCGCTGGCCCGTCGCTACCGGGTTCTGCAGATTTTGCCCCGAATTTCGGGAGAAACCCTCGATCTGGTGGTCGACTATTTGACCTATGTGGTGGTGCCGGCCCTGATGCTGGCCAGCCTTGGCCTGCTGCCCGAAGGCTGGGGTGCGGCCACCGCCGGCGTGGTTCTGGCGGTGTCGCTCTATACCTTCGCCAATCGCGATATGAAGACCGACGACAACTACTTTGAGGGCTTTCCAGCCGTCTGGAATGTGCTGGTTCTCTATATGTGGGTGCTGGAAACCGACCCTTGGGCGAATCTGGCCGTGATTGCCGTCTGTGCGGTGCTCACCTTCACGCGGCTGAAGTTCACCCACCCCATGCGGGTGGTGAAATTGCGGCTGGTTACCTTGGTTTTTACAGCCCTTTGGGCTGCCCTGAGCCTTATGATGGTCATAACTTATCCGGCGCCGCCCATGTGGGCCTTGGTGGTCTGGATAGCACTCATCGCCTATTTTCTGGGTCTGACGGCGCATAGGAGCTTTGTTTCCGGCAGTTAAGCGCACCAAACGGCCAGTAGCGGCTTGACTTGAGGCCCCCAAAAAGTATGATCCGCGCCCAATCGCCGGGTGTCTTTGGATCTCCGGCGGATTTTCTTTTGACCAAGGGTATCTTTGGCGCGGAACATGTCCGCCGCCTTTCATCGTGCCCTTCATTATATGGACGACGCTCATGTTCGCGGTCATCCGCACCGGCGGTAAGCAGTACAAAGTGGCTCAGGACGATGTCCTGTCAGTTGAAAAGCTACTTGGCGAGCCCGGCGACAAGATTGAAATCTCCGAAGTGCTGATGGTCGGTGGCGACGGCGCCCCGAAAGTCGGCGCTCCGCTTCTCGAAGGCGCAAAGGTATCCGCTGAAGTTCTCGGCCAGAGCCGTGACCGCAAGGTTCGCATCTTCAAGAAGGTTCGTCGGCACACTTATCGCCGCACGAAAGGCCACCGTCAGCACAAGACACAGATCAAGATCACCGGCATCAGCGCGTAACACGCAGCCGACCGGTATTTTAAAGACACACGGAGACAGACAAGATGGCACATAAAAAAGCAGGCGGCTCATCCCGCAACGGTCGCGACTCAGCCGGCCGTCGTCTTGGTATCAAGAAGTACGGCGGCGAAGCCGTAATCCCAGGCAACATTATTCTGCGTCAGCGCGGTACCAAGTGGCACCCGGGCGAAAATGTCGGCATGGGCAAGGACCACACGATTTTTGCAAAGGTCGAAGGCAATGTGTCCTTCCGCACCCGCGCAGGCGACCGCACCTATGTATCAGTGGTGCCGGCAACCCCGGCATCAGCGGCAGCTGAATAAGAACACGGTGGACCAATTGCCACCGTTTGGTGGCAATCCATTCATGAGGCAATAGCCGACCGGGAGGGAGATGGATCGTCATCTCCCTTTTGTTTTGCTCTCTCGCCATCATGAAAGGACGTCCCATGCGGGCGCAGATGAAGACGAAGCGGCTTGAGCTGCGGTGGATAACAATGGACGACGCACCGAGGCTCACGGAACTCGCTGACAACTGGAATGTGGCCCGGATGCTGGCCCGTCTTCCCCACCCCTATCCTGAAAATGGGGCGGAAGACTGGATCGCAACCCATTCGGACAGCCGTGCGCGTGGCCAGGGTTCCCCCTATGCCATCGTGCTCGACGGAGAGCTGATTGGCGTGGTCGGCATTGAGCTGATGGATAATGTCCACGCAGCAGGCCTCAACGTGGAACTCGGTTACTGGCTTGGCGAGCCCTATTGGGGTCACGGATACGCTACGGAGGCCGCTGCAGCCGCGATCACCATCGGATTTGCTGATCTGGGCGTGGGACACCTCACATCCGGCCACTTTGAAGAAAACCCAGCCTCCGGCAGCGTGCTCACAAAGTGCGGCTTTGAGTATAGTGGCAAGTCCAAGCGTCACTGCCTCGCACGTGGCGAAGACATGCCGTCCCTTGATCTGGTCATGACACGTGACCGCTGGATCGATGAGCTGGTGAAACGAGGAACCTGAAACAATCATGGCGCATACACTGCCCGGCATGAGCGACATTCTGATCGAGACGGACCGTCTGATCATGCGTCCGCTCGCGTCGACGTATGCGGATGATTATGCCCGCGTGGCCAGCGATAAGCGGATCGGGGCCGTGATGTCTCACATTCCCACCCCCTGCCCTGCTGAGCTGGTGCGCGAGTGGAGCAACCTTGTGCCTGAGCAGGTTTCAGCGGGCACGGACTACCGGCTGCTCATCACGGCAAAGTCGGATGGCGCCCTGCTTGGCGCAACAAATATCGGCGGCATGGTCGAGCTGGGGGTCAGCGGACGCCAATACGAACTCAGCTTTTGGATAGATCCTGCGCATTGGGGTGAAGGTCTCGCCACCGAATGTGCCGTAGGGTGCCGTGACTGGGCTTTTGAAACCCTCAAGGCTGGTGGCCTGCGCGCCGCCTGCGCCATCGGGAATGCTGCATCAGCGCGAGTGCTTGAAAAAGCCGGATTCCATTTCATGAACACGGCGATGTCAGCCGCGTCTGATGCTGATGACGCAAAGCTGCGCAACAACTATCGTATGGACAAGCCCCGCTGGGAAACGCTCAAGAGGCACCCTCACATGAGTAAAGCATCATGAAGTTTCTTGATCAGGCAAAAGTCTTTATCGCGTCCGGTGCCGGCGGCAATGGCACCGTCTCGTTCCGTCGTGAGAAGTACATCGAGTTCGGCGGACCCGATGGTGGCGATGGGGGCAAGGGCGGTGACGTCTGGGCGGAGTGCGTTCACTCCCTCAACACCCTCATCGACTATCGCTACCAACAGCACTTCAAGGCACGCCGCGGTGAAAGCGGTGCTGGCCGGGACCGTTCAGGGAGAGGCGGCGACGACGTGGTGCTCAAGCTGCCCGTCGGCACTCAGATATTTGAAGAAGACAACGAAACGCTGATTGCTGATTTGACCGAAGCAGGTCAACGCGTGCTGCTGGCCCAGGGCGGCAATGGCGGCTGGGGCAATGCCCGCTTTAAAAGCTCCACCAATCGCGCGCCCCGTCGTGCCAATGAAGGTCAGGACGCTGAAGAACGCTGGGTCTGGCTGCGCCTGAAACTGATTGCAGATGCTGGCCTCGTCGGCCTGCCCAATGCGGGAAAATCGACCTTCCTGGCCACCGTCACCGCCGCCAAACCCAAGATTGCCGACTACCCTTTCACAACCCTCACGCCCAACCTCGGCGTGGTGAAGGTGGATGAGGCGGCTTTCGTGCTCGCTGACATTCCCGGCCTCATTGAAGGTGCCCATGAAGGCCATGGCCTCGGTGACCGCTTTCTGGGGCATGTGGAGCGCACCAACGTGCTGCTGCACCTGGTGGACGCAACACAGGAAGACGTGGCCGCTGACTACCGCACCATCCGTGGCGAGCTAGCTGCATATGGCAACGGCCTGGCTGAGAAACCCGAACTGGTTGCGCTGAGCAAAGTGGATTCCCTGACGCCGGAAGCGCGTGCCGAAAAAGAAGCCGAGATCACAGCTATTGCGGGCGCCAAACCCATCATGCTGTCCAGCGCCAGCGGCGAAGGCGTGACCGAGGCCCTGCGCGCCATCAACGGATATGTCGCTAAAGTGCGGCAGATGCTGATCGACGAAGCCGAGGCCAAGGAAGCCCAAGAGCTTGCCCTCAAGGAGGACCGTCCCGCGCCTACAGAAGGCTGGCGACCATGAGCGATCGTCTCGTCACAGCAAAACGCGTCGTGATCAAGATCGGGTCTGCCCTACTGGTGGACTCAGCGTCTGGACGCATGCGCGGTGACTGGCTTCAGACACTCGGCGACGACGTGGCACGGCTGCGCGCCCGTGGGCAGCAGGTGATCATTGTCTCCTCCGGCGCCATTGCCGTTGGCAGCAAGGCGCTCGGCCTTGGGGCGCGCAACACACTCGCCCTCGAAGAGAGCCAGGCCGCTGCCGCCTTTGGCCAGATCGGCCTGGCCCGCGCCTATCAGGAAGCACTCGAAACCCATGACATCCGCATCGCGCAGGTCCTGCTGACCTTGGGTGACACGGAAGGGCGGCGCTCTTACCTCAATGCCCGCTCGACCCTGACCAAATTGCTGGACTTCAATCTGGTTCCTGTGGTCAACGAAAATGACACGGTCGCCACCACCGAAATCCGCTATGGCGATAATGACCGGCTTTCAGCACGCGTTGCCAGCATGGTCGACGCAGACTGTCTTGTTCTTCTGTCAGACGTCGACGGTCTTTATACGGATGACCCTGTCCGCAACCCGAACGCCACACTCATCCGTGAGGTTGATGCCATCACACCTCAGATTGAGGCGATGGCGGGGACCGCAGGCACAGACATGTCCACTGGCGGCATGATCACCAAACTCGAAGCCGCTCGCATCGCCACAGAAGCTGGTGTGCATATGGTCATCGCCAAGGGCGCAACCGACCATCCCCTCAAGGCCATTGAGCACGGTGCCAATGCCACCTGGTTCGCCGCCCATGAAACACCCGTTGTGGCCCGCAAGCGCTGGATATCAGGCAGCCTTCAGCCTTCCGGTTTCATAACCGTGGATGATGGAGCGGCGGCAGCTCTGGCTCGAGGCCGCAGCCTCCTGCCCGCAGGCGTCTGCGAAGTCAGCGGTACCTTTGACCGCGGCGACGCCGTGATTGTGCAGACCAGGGAAGGTGTAGAACTGGGTCGCGGCCTTGTGGCATATGCGTCGGCTGACGCCTCACGCATCGCCGGTCACAAAAGCGGTGAAATCGAAGCCCTGCTTGGCTATCGTGGTCGCGACGAGATGATCCACCGGGACCATCTGGCCTTGAACCGCGCCGCCAAGGACACACCTCAGACCACGAATACGAGCAACACAAAAAGCGAGCTGGCAAAATGAGTGTCGTTGAAAAACTCCATACAGCAGACCCCGATGTGGTCGCCACCATGCGCGACATTGGCGCCCATGCCCGTGAGGCCGCCAAAGTGCTGCGCTCAGCTCCGCGCAAACAAAAAGACGCAGCCCTGCTTGCCGCGGCCATGACCATCCGCGCCGACGTGGACCTCATTCTTGCCGCCAATGAAAAAGACATGGAAGCAGCCCAGGCACGCGGCCTGACCGGCGCCATGCTTGATCGCCTGAAACTTAACGACGACCGCATCGAAGCCATCGCCAAAGGCCTTGAGGCCATTGTTGAACTGGAAGACCCCGTCGGCACCACCATCGCTGAGTGGGACATGCCGTCCGGCCTGCATATTGAGCGCCGCCGCGTACCCCTTGGCGTCATCGGCATCATCTATGAAAGCCGCCCCAACGTGACGGCGGATGCAGGCGCGCTGTGTCTCAAGTCCGGCAATGCGGTCATCCTGCGTGGTGGCTCGGAGAGTTTTCATTCCTCACGCGCCATCCATACCATCCTGGAACATGGCCTTGATGCAGCGCAGCTGCCCTCAAAGGCGATCCAGCTTGTGCCCACCACTGACCGTGCCGCTGTTGGTGAAATGATGAAGGGACTTGATGGGTCCATTGATCTGCTTGTGCCGCGCGGCGGCCGCAGCCTGACGGAACGTGTGACAACAGAAGCCCGCGTGCCTGTACTCGGCCACCTCGATGGGCTGTGCCATGTCTATGTGGACAAGGACGCCGACATCGAGATGGCAAAGAAGATTGCCATCAACGCCAAACTCCGGCGCACAGGCATTTGTGGCTCGGCAGAAACACTGCTTGTGGATGAAGCTGTCGCCGACACTCACCTGCCTGCCGTCGTTAAGGCACTGCAGGACAAGGGTTGCGAAATCCGCGGTGACGAAAAGTCTCAAGCACTTGTGCCCGGCATTGTTGCAGCCACCGAAGACGACTGGAGCACTGAGTATCTGGACACGATTATCGCGGTCGCTGTCGTGCCCGGCGTCAACGGTGCGCTTGCTCATATTGCTAAGTATGGCTCGCAGCACACCGAATGCATCGTCACCGACAATCAGGAAACGGCAGACAAGTTCTTGACCGATTGCGACAGCGCCATTCTGCTGCACAACGCCTCAACGCAATACGCTGACGGCGGTGAGTTCGGCATGGGTGCTGAAATCGGCATTGCCACCGGCAAGTTGCATGCGCGGGGTCCGGTTGGCCTGGAGCAACTCACATCCTTCAAATATGTGGTGCGCGGCAGCGGCCAGACCCGGCCGTAGATGTCCTCAGAGCTCAGCAGCAATCCGATCAATGGCCTGATCGGTGGATTACGCATCGGCCTGCTGGGTGGATCGTTTAATCCGGCGCACGAAGGGCACAGGCATATCAGCCTCGTAGCGCTCCGCCGTCTCCAGCTGCATCAGGTGTGGTGGCTGGTGTCTCCGCAGAACCCGCTGAAGCCCGAAAAAGGCATGGCCCCGCTTGCACAGCGCATGGAAAGTGCGCAGGCAATGGCAGACCACCCCGCCATTCGAGTAACCGACATCGAAACGCAGATGGGCACACGGTACACTGCTGACACTATCCGTCAGTTGACCGATCGCGCGCCCGGAACAAACTTTGTGTGGCTCATGGGTGCAGACAATCTGCTGAGCTTTCCCAAATGGCATCAGTGGACCAGCATCATGGAGCGCATCCCTGTTGTCGTCATTGCACGCCCCGGCTACAGCCTGAAAGCACGGCTGTCCCATGCTGCAAACCGTTACGCCCACAGGCAATTTCCCGTTGAGCATGCATCGCGCCTGGCTGACGCAGAAGCGCCGGCCTGGGTCTTTATCGAGGACCAGCCGACACCGCTGTCGTCGACACAGATCCGCCGTCAGATCGGGTCCAGCTGGCTCGCGGACTAACTTCAAAACTGATCCGCAGTGGTCCAATCGCGGTGCGAGGGTGGCCTCTGGAAACACACAATCGTGTCACTTACCTGTCACGTGGTTGACTTACGCCTTTGAACTTGGCGGAGTTGGCGCTTCGCAGTTTCCAAATGATGCCGAAAGACGCCTCAATGCCTTCTGCCAGCCAAGCGACAGCTTCCAGTGACTTTGCGTCCGCCGGTGCACAACGCCTGTCACGCGCAACGCTCATGGCTCACTTTGAGCGCGTGCGCGCTGCAACAGAGAGCCTGGCCGCCCCGCTGACGCCGGAAGACCAGATGCTGCAATCCATGGAGGATGCAAGCCCGGCCCGCTGGCACCGCGCGCACACCACGTGGTTCTTTGAGACTTTTGTCTTGAAGCCACACGACGCGACCTATCAACCGGTCGATCCGATTTACGACTATCTGTTCAATTCCTACTATCAGGCCGTCGGTCCGCAATATCCGCGCCCCAACCGTGGGCTGGTCTCACGCCCCAGCGTGGCGGAAGTCGGAACATACCGAAGCAAGGTCGATGCGGCCGTCCAGAAGTTTGCTCAGTCTGCTGATGACGCCACATGGCAAACGATTGCGCCATTGATTGAACTGGGACTGCACCACGAGCAGCAGCATCAGGAACTGCTCATCGCAGACCTCAAGCATGCCTTGTCCTTCAACCCGATATGGCCTGCGATTTATCCGGCACCCGAGGATCAAAGTGATCCCGCACCGGCCCTTGGATGGATCGATTTTCCCGGGGGCATCACCATGTGTGGTCACTCCGGAGATCTGACCAATGATGGGTTTGCCTATGATTGCGAAGGCCCCCGCCATCAAGTCCTGCTGCGCGACTTTGCCCTCGCAACCCGACCAACAACAAATGCCGAGTACCTCGAGTTTGTTCGTGACGGAGGCTATGCAGACCCACGTTGGTGGCATGCGGAAGGATGGGATCGGGCGCAGGCCGATCAGTGGCAGGCACCGCTTTACTGGATGCAGGACGATACGGCGTCAGACACCTGGACAACCTACACCCTGCATGGCCGCGTTACCGTGAACCCCCATGAGCCCGTGTGCCACATCTCTTTCTTTGAAGCCGCCGCCTATGCCGCATGGCGCAGTGAACAGGGCACCGATGTGCGCCTGCCGACCGAGTTTGAGCTTGAGCACGCAGCTGCAGGTCTTGAGCCGACAGGCAACTTTGCCGGCACACAGCCAGGACACTCCGCACTACACCCCAAAGCAGCAGCCGGTGAGGCAAAGCTCAACCAGATATTCGGCGACGTATGGGAATGGACGCAGAGCGCATACACGCCTTACCCCGGCTTCAAGCCCGTTGCCGGCGCCATTGGTGAGTACAATGGCAAGTTCATGGCCAACCAGATGGTCCTGCGCGGCGGCAGCGTCGCCACTGCTGAGAACCACATGCGTGCGACCTACCGAAACTTTTTCCCTGCCCACGCGCGATGGCAGTTCTCAGGATTGCGCCTTGCACGCGACACGTAACGGTCCCACATCACAAAGCCTGCCAAGATGCTTGAACGACCGCTCCACAGCCCGA
>JBCBUN010000026.1:0-11084 GCA_039818145.1 Pseudomonadota bacterium | reverse complement strand
GTGCAGCGCACGATCGACCCGTGCAAGAAGGCTCTGGAAGACGCAGGCCTCAAGGCATCAGACATCGACGAAGTGGTTCTGGTCGGCGGCATGACTCGTATGCCGAAGATCCAGGAAGTCGTGCAGAATTTCTTTGGCAAGGAGCCGCATAAGGGTGTGAACCCGGATGAGGTTGTGGCCATGGGTGCCGCCATTCAGGCCGGCGTTCTGCAGGGCGACGTCAAGGACGTGCTGCTTCTCGACGTGACACCGCTCTCACTGGGCATTGAAACGCTGGGTGGTGTGTTCACACGCCTCATCGAGCGCAACACGACGATCCCCACCAAGAAGGCTCAGACCTTCTCGACCGCTGAGGACAATCAGAACGCGGTGACCATCCGCGTGTTCCAGGGCGAGCGCGAAATGGCGGCGGACAACAAGATCCTCGGTCAGTTTGACCTTGTGGGCATTCCGCCTGCACCGCGCGGCGTGCCGCAGGTGGAAGTGGCGTTCGACATTGATGCTAACGGCATCGTCAACGTAACGGCCAAGGACAAGGCAACAGGCAAGGAGCAGGCGATCCGCATTCAGGCATCGTCTGGTCTGTCAGACGCTGACATTGACGCAATGGTCAAGGATGCTGAAAGCCACGCTGAGGACGACAAGAAGCGTCGTGAAACAGTTGAAGCCCGCAATGGTGCAGAAGCCCTGGTTCACTCCACTGAAAAAGCGCTGGAAGAAAACGGCGACAAGGTGGATGCGGAAACCAAGGGTGCCATTGAAGCCGCCATCGCCGAGGTCAAGACCGCTCTTGAGGCAGAGGATCCCGATCCCGAACTGATCAAGGCCAAGTCTGAAGAGCTGGGTCAGGCGTCCATGAAGCTGGGCGAAGCCATGTATGCGGCAAGCCAGGCAGAACAGGCCAGCCAGGATGCGGCTGCAGATGCCGCCTCTGAAGCTGCCGATAGTCCGGCCGGTGATGATGTGGTTGACGCCGACTTCACAGAAGTCGACGACGACAACAACAAGAAGGACGGCGCGGCGTAACACGCTGGCCGGTCTGCCCTGATAATCCCCGGCGTTGCGGTGATCCGCAGCGCCGGGGTCTTCGGGTAAGGACTTCGCAAGTGTTCCGCCTACGGAATATCACGCCATGGCAAAACGCGACTTTTACGAAATTCTGGGTGTGCCTCGCGACGCAGACGGTGCGGCGCTGAAGTCGGCTTTTCGCAAGCAGGCAAAAAAATATCACCCGGATCAGAACCAAGACAATCCTGAGGCAGAAGCCAAGTTCAAGGAACTGAACGAGGCCTATGATGCCCTCAAGGACCCGCAGAGCCGCGCGGCCTATGACCGCTTCGGCCATCAGGCGTTTGAGAACGGCAGCCCGGGTGGTCCCGGTGGACCGGGCGGTCCCGGCTTTGGCCAGGACTTCGCGTCCTCCATGTCAGATATCTTTGATGATCTGTTCGGCGAATTTGTTGGTGGGCAGCGCGGTGGCGGTGGCCGTCGTGGCGGTGGACGCACGCGCGGTGCGGATCTGCGCTACAACATGGAAATCAGCCTCGACGAGGCAAATGAAGGCAAGACGGCACAGATCAAGGTGCCGACGGCTGTCACCTGTGATACCTGCAACGGGTCCGGCGCCAAACCGGGCACATCCCCCAAAACCTGCGGCATGTGTCACGGTGCCGGAAAGGTACGCGCTTCACAGGGCTTCTTTACGGTGGAGCGTACATGCCCGAACTGTGGGGGGCGGGGCGAAGTCATCGAGGATCCGTGCCCGGATTGTCATGGCAGTGGGCGCATCGAGAAAGAGCGGACCCTCCAGGTCAACATTCCCTCCGGTGTGGAAGACGGTACGCGCATTCGCCTGTCCAATGAGGGAGAAGCCGGCGCGCGCGGCGGCCCCCCCGGTGATCTCTATATCTTCCTGTCGATCAAGCCGCATCAGTTCTTCCAGCGCGATGGCGCGGACCTTTTCTGTCGCGTGCCCATCTCCATGCCGACAGCCGCCCTTGGCGGAGAGATTGAAGTCCCGTCCCTCAAGGGCGCACGGGTAAAGGTCAAGGTCCCTGAAGGCACCCAGAGCGGCAAGCAGTTCCGGCTCAAGGGCAAGGGCATGCCGGTGTTGCGGTCGTCGCAGCATGGCGACCTGTATATCCAGGTGAATGTGGAAACGCCGCAGAACCTAACCAAGAAGCAGAAGAAGCTTCTGGAAGAGTTTCAGGGTGAATCTACGGACAAGACCAGTCCGGAGTCGGAAGGTTTCTTTTCACGGGTCAAAGAGTTTTTGAACGGCGCTGCGAGTTAGACCGCCCGCTTGAGTTCAACCGCTTCATGCGTCGGGGCTGAGACTGGTTCCGCCTGCACAATTACATCGCCGGGCAACAGCACATCGATGGTTGTGCCCTCGCCCAACGCACTGGATATGGTCATGGACCCGCCATGGGCGTGGGCAATGGAGCGGGACAGGGGCAGGCCAAGGCCGGCGCCGTGATGTTCGCGTCGGAACGCGTTTTCAACTTCCGCGAAACCTCGATCAAGACGTTTCACCGTCTGCGGATCCATGCCCTCGCCTGTATCCGCAATCGAAAAGCCAATCTCTCCCTGCGGTGTCTTTACGGCGGTGACAGTGACGTGGCCCGTCCGCGGCGTATGGCGGATGGCATTGGCAATCAGGTTGATCAGAACCTGGCGGATCATCCGGCGGTCCACATTGACAGACACGTCCGCGGCATCAAGACAGACGTGACTGAGGTGAACGCCCTCCGCAGCGGCCTGATCGCGCAACATCTTACAGGCGCTTTCAGCCAGGTCCCGCATGGTGCTGACTTCGATGTGAGGCGTCATGTCCCCGGACTCGATACGGGTCAGATCCAACAAGTCATTGATGAGCTCCAGCAGGTGCTGACCTGATTCATGAATGGTGGCGACATATTCTTCGTATTGCCTGTCACCCAGGGGTCCATAAACCTGATGCTTCATCAACTCTGAGAAGCCCATGATGGCATTCAGAGGCGTCCGCAGTTCGTGGCTCATATGGGCCAGAAACCGGGTCTTGGCGCGGTCCAATTCCATGGCTTTCTGGCGTGCCGTACTAAGCTCGGCGATGATTTCCTGATTGCGGTCCAGTTGCTCCGCCAAGGCACGGTTTGTTGTGCGCCGATGCAGGGCAGCTTTTTCAAAATCACGCCATCGCCGCCACGCAAACCACCCGAACCCCAATCCCGCGACAAGAAAGGCGATGGGGAGTTCTTCAAGATGCGCCTCGTGCCCAACTCGCGTGGCAAAGTCATGCCACCGCGCTTCAAGCCCATAGGAAGATGAGATGGCGAAAGCCACAACACCCAATGCCACCGCCAGCAGTGCGTCTTTGCGCGGTCGGGTCATAAACCCGGTCATCGGCCTGAGCAGCTCGGAGAATGGGATGGGCGTGGACAACACGTTATGGGGGCTTTCATCATTTAACACTCGTTTTAGTAGAATGCCCCCATCTCACGAACAAACCATTAAGCCTCAAATCATCAGCATTCCTGCCAATAATCCGGTGCATGGCTGCCCCATGGCGGTGGGTGCTTTGCGGCGGCAGGTCTGCCTGATACAACCGCGCTGACCAAAGGCAGCACGCGTTGTGCCGCCAATCTGAGTGGACGTTTCCGATGGCCCCCATACGAATTGCCGTCACCGGTGCCGCTGGCCGCATGGGCCGCGCGCTGTTGACCGCTATCCATGAAACTGACGGATGCACCATAGCTGGCGCGCTGGAACGCGACGGCCATGGGGACATTGGTGCGGACGCGGGCACTCTGGCAGGCATCGGCGAAATTGGCGTTCCTGTCACGAGTGATGCGCTTGAGGTTTTTGCTGCGGTCGATGCGGTCCTTGATTTCACGGCACCCGATGCAACGGTCGAGTTTGCGGATCTGGCCGCACAGGCGCGCATCGTCCATGTCATCGGCACCACCGGATTTGCACCGGAGCACGAGGCGCGGCTTGAAGCAGCGTCACGCCATGCCACCCTTGTGCGCGCCGGCAACATGTCGCTGGGCGTCAACCTTCTGACGGCGCTCACCAAGCGGGTGGCGCAGGCATTGGATACGGACTGGGACATCGAAATCGTAGAGATGCATCACCGGCACAAGGTGGACGCGCCGTCCGGCACAGCCTTGATGCTGGGCGAGGCTGCGGCCGCTGGTCGGGGCGTCAAGCTGGACGATGTGTCGGATCGTGGACGCGATGGACAGACCGGTGCCCGCAAGCAGGGCGATATCGGCTTTGCCGCCCTGCGCGGTGGCTCGGTGGTGGGCGAACACTCGGCTATTTTTGCCGCTGAAAAAGAGCGCATTGTCCTCACGCATATTGCCGAGGATCGATCGATCTTCGCGCGCGGGGCGGTGAAGGCCGCCCTATGGGGACAGGGCAAGGGGCCTGGCAATTTCGACATGCTGGACGTACTCGGCCTGTCCGACTTCTAGAAACAACACTTGATACCTCAACAGGAGACGCATCGTGGCTCACACGCTGGTTTTGGTCCGTCATGGCCAGAGCGAATGGAACAAGAAGAACCTTTTTACAGGCTGGCGCGATGTCGAGCTGACCGAGCAAGGCCGCAAGGAAGCTGCCGAAGCAGGTGAGCTGATGAAGGCTGCCGGTCTTGATTTTGATGTGGCCTACACGTCCGGCCTCAAGCGGGCCCAGGAGACCAACAAGCTGGCGCTGGCCGCCCTTGGCCAGTCGGACATTCCGGTCATCGAGAATGAAGCACTGAACGAGCGCGACTATGGTGATCTTGCAGGTCTCAACAAGGATGACGCCCGCGAAAAATGGGGCGAAGAGCAGGTGCATATCTGGCGCCGGTCCTTCGACATTCCCCCGCCCGGCGGCGAAAGCCTCAAGATGACCGCCGATCGCGTGCTGCCTTACTTTGATGCGGAGATCATGCCGAAGGTGCTGGCGGGTACGCGGGTGCTCGTGGCCGCTCACGGCAATTCACTGCGGGCGCTTGTCATGCAGCTGGATAATCTGGGTCCGGACGAAATTGTGGAAGTGAACATCGCAACCGGTGTGCCCATTGCCTATGAGCTGGATGACGACGGCAAGGTCCTGTCCAAGAAGATCCTGGCGGACCGTACTTATTCTTAAGTCGCTCAGGCGGGTTCGTAAGAAGCTCAAGTGAGCTGCGCGTTTTCTGCACCCAGCAGTCCGATGTTGTCACGACGTCGGGCCTGGGCCGCAGTGAACGCATCGGCAAAGCTTTCACGTTCTTCTTCCGGCATGAACTTGCCGATCTCAACCCAGGTCTCCCGGGATTTGAGACGCAGGGTACGGCCGCGCGCCGTCACCGTCATGCGCGCCTGTGCCCAGGTGGGCTCCAGTTGCCAGTGCTGGGCTTTGCCGGACGGGTGCACCCGCTCAATGGTCAGGGCCCTGTCGGTCAGCCGCACATGCTCGACCACGCGCCCGGAGCGATAGTTCATCCGGAACGCAAAATAGATCAGCGCCACATCAAGCCCGAAGAATCCAAAAACCGGCCACGCGCCCATAAGCAGGAATGCACCTCCTGCAACAAAGCTGATGACCCCGATCGCAATCATCACTGCCAGAAACCCCTTGGGCGGCAGCGAGCGATGGGGATGCAGGACAGCATCAAAGAAGACGTGTTCTTGTTGGTCACCGGTCATGGGCAAGAAGCTAGAGCGGCAGGCGGGGTGCTGCCAAGGCGATGCGGCCAGATGACGCAAATTGCGTGTGGTTCCGCTGCAGGCTTGCGGTAAAGTCCGGCCCATGAAACCTGCCATACGCGAAGAGCTTTTCCGCCGCTTTCAGGAAAAGAGCCCCAACCCCGAAACTGAACTTGAGTACTCCAGTACGTACACGCTGCTCGTGGCGGTCGTGTTGTCTGCTCAGGCCACAGACATCGGCGTCAACAAGGCCACGGGACCGTTGTTCGCGGTCGCCGATACCCCCGAGAAAATCGTCGCGCTGGGCGAAGAGAAGGTGCGCGACTACATCAAGACCATCGGGCTCTACCGCAACAAGGCCAAGAACGTGATCGCCCTGTCGCAGCAGCTCATCTCACAATATGGGGGCGAAGTTCCCCGGGACCGTGAGGCATTGGAAGCGCTGCCAGGCGTTGGTCGCAAGACCGCCAATGTGGTGCTGAACGTGGCGTTCGGCGAAGACACGATGGCGGTGGATACACACATATTCCGCCTGTCGAACCGGCTGGGGCTGGCGCCGGGCAAAACGCCGCTGGAAGTTGAGCTCAAGCTGCTCAAGCGGATTCCCAAACCCTACATGCAGCACGCCCACCACTGGCTCATTCTGCATGGGCGTTACATCTGCAAGGCACGAAAGCCGGACTGTCCGTCCTGCTATGTGGCCGATCTGTGCAGCTTCAAGGGCAAGACCACTGCTGAGACGGCGCCAAAGCCGAAAGCCAAAACGAAAACAAAGACCAAAACTCGGGCAAAGGCTGGGGCAAAGACCAAAGCCAAAGCAAAATCCAAAGCCGGGTCCTAGACGCGGGGTGCGTTGACCACTTCGCGCAGGCACGGCTCGATGGGAGTCGCGCCCCCTTGCAGACGACGCGCATCCAGATGGGCGGATTTTATGCTGCCGTCCGCGTCCGGGTAGAAGATGACAAGTAAGGCGCAGTTGTTGCCCGAATAGCGCCAGATGCGTGCTTCGCCATCGGTTCCGTCAAAGGCAGGCGCACCGAGCTGCTGCTCTACCGCCTGCGGGGTCACACCGATAAGGCTTTTGGGATCTGGAGCCGGGCGCAGCACGGCGGTGCGCTGGGGTGTCGGGCTGACCAGCGTTGATTGTCCGGCACCGGGCTGCGGGGCGCAGGCGGCCAGAAATCCGGCGGTGAGCAGAACCACGCCTGTCGGCATAAGTCGTTTGAATGGCATTTCGTGTTCCCAGTAGCTGGTCAGCGGACCGTCAGGCGGCGGGTGTCGGTGTCGTGTCCCGCGCCATGACCCCGTGAAGCACGTGCACCATAAAGGCAGTGCCGAACAGGGGCACGAGAATATTGACAATCGGGATGGCAAGTAACGCCGCAACGGCCATGCCGGCCAGAAACACGCGGCCGGAATGGCGTTTGCGCAACTGACTGATCTGAGCCGGGGCGTAGTGGCGAACAGCCGCCGCCTCAAAGAACTCTCGGCCCAACAGGAACCCGTTCACCACAAGGAAGATGGCGAAACCCAAGCCAGGCAACAAGAAAACCAGGGGCAACGCCACCAGGTTGACCGCAAGGAGCACGAACAGGCCCTTGATGCCCAGCCACAGGCCTTCAATGAAGCCCTGCTTTCGGGGGCCGATACTGGCTGGAAAGTGCCGTTCTTCCACCGCCTGCCCCACCTCATCCAAAAACAGCGGGATAAAGATGGCCGTCACCGGGATCACCAGGAAGATGAGCCCGACGATGACGGCAGCGTCTATCAGCACATCAATGATGGTGTCCGCCCAGCCGATGCCAAGATTGGGGATATAGCCAGTGCCCCACAGGCCGACAGCGCCAAGCGTCACCAGCAGCAACAGGGTCATGCCAAGGGACCGCCACAGGATGCTGCGGAAGGGTTTGGAGAAAATCTGGGAGAGGGTTTTTCCGAAGGCACCAATCATGGAGCGCACCTTGCCTCATCTTTTGGGCATGTAAAAGGCAGGGCAACGTGCGCGGGCAGGGACCGGTCGGCGGCGCTTTTGGTGGTGGCGCGCACATGATCCGGATTCTATAGTCGCGCTCCTTTCATAGCTGCCGGATGCGGACACTTGGCGCCTTGGCGCGGACGTTCAACAGACCGGCATTTCCACCTATCGCAACAAGTGAGTTTGGCTGATGAGCG
Organism: Pseudomonadota bacterium; assembly: GCA_039818145.1. Taxonomy (GTDB): domain Bacteria; phylum Pseudomonadota; class Alphaproteobacteria; order CGMCC-115125; family CGMCC-115125; genus Pyruvatibacter. Next base: position 3,249 of record JBCBUN010000026.1, on the reverse strand, counting down.
CCCCTGAGTTTCACGTTGTCGGACTTGGCAACGCAATTGTCGATGTTCTGGCCCATGCAGAAGACACGTTTCTGGTCGCCAATGGCATTGAAAAAGGCGCGATGACGCTGGTGGATGAAGCCCGGGCAACGGAGCTGTATGACGCCCTGGGCCAGACCGTACAGGTCTCAGGCGGGTCAGCCGCCAATACCATTGCCGGCGTCGGCTCCCTGGGTGGCAAGGCTGCCTTCATCGGCAAGGTCCGCAACGACCAGCTGGGCACGGCTTTTACCCACGACATTCGGTCTCTTGGCGTTGCTTTTGACACCCTTGCAGCGGATCGCGGCCCGGCTACCGGCCGGTGCCTCATCGTGGTGTCGCCTGACGCAGAACGGTCGATGAGCACTTATCTGGGTGCCGCCCAGGACCTGACGCCGGACGATGTGGACGTGGAAGTCATCTCCAAATCCGCGATTACCTATCTTGAGGGCTATCTGTGGGACCCGCCCGCGGCCAAAGAGGCATTTGTGAAAGCCGCCAAGGCAGCGCATGACGCGGACCGCCAAGTTGCCCTGACGCTGTCTGACTCTTTTTGCGTAGATCGCTACCGCGACGAGTTCCGTGACCTGGTGAAGGGCAATGTGGACATCCTGTTTGCCAATGAAGCCGAGATCATGTCGCTCTATCAGGTCGACACGTTTGACGAGGCGCTTCAGGCAGTCCGTGGCGAGGCCCGGGTGGCCGCCCTCACCCGCTCCGAAGCTGGATCCGTGATCGTGGTCGATGGCGAGGTTCATGTGGTCGACGCGGACAAGCCGTCCGCCCTGGTGGACACCACCGGCGCCGGTGATCAGTTCGCAGCGGGCTTCATGTATGGCTGGTCCACCGGTCGGTCGCCCGTTGAATGCGGCCGTATGGGATCCATCTGCGCTGCGGAAGTGATCTCGCATATGGGACCGCGTCCGGAAGTGGCTCTGGCTGAGCTGGTGGCATCAAAAGGGCTCTAGGCTCCCACAAGGCCAGAAATTGCCGGTGAATCCTCCCGGACCTCTGCCGATAGCGGATCGCGAATCTCTACAATTCCGGTTCCGGAATGAATGAGCTTGTGAATCCTCCAACGCAATGCGCCTTCGCGATTAGCGAGTCATTCAGCGGAATCAGGCCGGTTTGCGAGCATTGGCCCCAGCGGCTTGCCGCCGAACAGATGCACATGCAGGTGCGGGACATCCTGATGTGCATCCCCGCCGGCATTGGCCAGGGCGCGAAACCCCTGTCCGCCTTCGCTCTCAGCGAGTCCCAGTGCACGGGAAACCTTCCCCACCGCCCGGAAGAAACCGGTGATCTGGGGGTCGGTTGCCTCTGCCAGAAAGTCGTCAAGGCTCACATAGGGGGCCTTGGGAATGACCAGCACATGGACAGGTGCCTGTGGGTTGATGTCATGGAACGCCAGAGCAAACGGATCTTCATAGACGCGTTTGCACGGGATCTCATCGCGCAGGATTTTGGCGAAGACGTTGTCGTGATCGTAGGGCTCGGCCATGGCGATCAGGATTTCTTGCGGCTGGCTTTTTCAGCCATGCCCGATGTGCCTTCGCGCTTCGCAAGCTCGCCATAGACTTGGCCGGGGTCAATATCGAGCGCCGCCCAGAGCACCATCAGGTGGTAGAGCACGTCTGCACTTTCCTTGACCGCTTCAGGCTTGTCGCGGGATGTGGCTGCGATGACGGTCTCAACCGCCTCTTCACCCAGCTTTTGTGCGCATTTTTCAATGCCACGGCTCAGCAGCTTGGCCGTATAGCTCTCCGACGCGTCGGCGCCCTTGCGCGACGCAATGGACGCGGCCAGGCGATCAAGAACTTCCGTTCCTGCCTTTTGGGTGGCTTCAGATTGTTTGGAATTGGACATTCAGGCGCCTGTATTGGGTCGAGACGCAGGTATTTTCCTGCCGCGCAGGCCTACCAGATTTGCGGATAGGCTGCCAACTCGCCGTAACGGGCCAAGAAAACAGGTGATCTAGGCGTCTGCGTCCGCCGTTCGGGTGCGAAGACCCGTCCCAATGAGTTCGCCGGATTTAGCGTCGCCCATGGCAACACCGCGGGTGCAGGTGCCGCGCATGTCCGCCCCGCGCAGATCCGCCTTATCAAGCTTTGCACCAACGAGGTTGGCGCCGGACAGATCAGCGGCGGCCAGCCGGCTGCCCATCAGATTGGCGTCGACAAGGATTGCGTCCTTGAGAATAGCCGCGGCCAGCATGCGGCGAGACAGGTTCATACCGGACAGATCCTGACCGGTGAAATCACCGCGGGTTCCCAGTTTTCCGTCACTTTTGACCCAGCGCTCATGGAGCGCCAGCTTCTCTTCAACAAGGCTTTTGGACGGCAGGGCGGCAATGTTTCCCGCCCGCAGCAGATTGGCGCTCATGCGGCTGGCGCGATCAACGCTGGCACCCTCAAAGTCGGCATCGGCAAGCTGCGCGCCGTGCATGTCCACGCCCTTGAGCTGGGCACGGGTGAAGGACACCTGCCGGGCATCGGTCTGCACCATGCGGGCAGACACGAGTCTGGCTTCCGTAAGATCCGCTTCCTTCATGCGCACTTCGGTCAGATCTGTTTCGCGCAGCATGGCTCCGATCATGGAGACAACGCCGGAATCTGGCCGTTCTGCTCCTTCTTCCGCGTCAATCACCCGCCCGGCACGCAGGTCCGCCTGAGCCAGATTTGCGTAGCTCAGATTGGCTTCGTCCAGGCACGCGCCGCGCATGTCGGCACGCTCAAGATCGGCATCCGTGAGATTTGCGCGGCTGAAATCAGCACCAAAAAGGTTGGCGTGACACAGCCGTGTGGTTTCAAGGCGCGCGCCGCGAAACGAGCAACCCATGAGATCTGCGCCTTCGAGATTCATGCCCGAAAGATCAAGCTTTGAGAGGTCGCAGGCCCGCAGGATAAGCTTGCGACCGCCGCGTACACCGTTGATGTACTTGATATGCAAGGCATTGAGCGCCTTGAGCAGCTCCAGCTCAATCCGTGTACCGGGTGCAATTTCCGGTGCGCGGTTCTTGTGGGTGAGCGAGTCCAGCATATCCCCAACGCCTGCCGAGATTTCAGCCCGATCCAACGGCTTTGCGGCGGCCTGCGGCGGTTTTGTGGCAGATTGTGCGGCGGCGTCAGCCATTTGGGGTCCACGGTGTTACAGGGTTTCGGGATCGCGTGACCTTCCTTATGCACCCGCACCCGTTAAATACGCCCGCATCAAATCACTCAAATTGTCTCT
>JBCBUN010000025.1:0-11238 GCA_039818145.1 Pseudomonadota bacterium | reverse complement strand
CGCAGGATGGCGCGCCAGGTGCCCATTCGTTTCGCCTTTCCCGCCCTTTGTGCCGACCGTCAGCCGGTTGCGGTGTTCTTGTCTTCCAGGGGAACGCCATACAGCTCAAGGCGATGATCCACCAGCTTGAAGCCAAGTTCGCGGGCGACGATTTCCTGCAGGCGTTCAATTTCGTCATTGTTGAATTCAATGACATCGCCGGTCTGCACGTTGATGAGATGATCATGGTGATCATCCGTCGCCGGTTCATAGCGCGACCGCCCGTCGCGGAAGTCATGGCGCTCAAGAATGCCTGCTTCCTCAAACAGCCGCACCGTCCGGTACACGGTGGCAATCGAGATGTTGGAATCCACCTCAGAGGCGCGCCGATACAGCTCCTCCACATCGGGATGATCGTCGGCGGCGGACAGAACGCGCGCGATCACGCGGCGCTGCTCGGTCATGCGCATGCCTTTTTCGATGCAGAGATTTTCTAGCCTGTCCATTTTCGTCTTCCGGTCTTGAGCGGCCTGGGTACGTTGATTGGTAGCAATCTAGTCGTTTGGGCGCGCCACGTCATCCTTTTGCGGCGGGATTACTCTCCTGCGCGGTCCAGCGCAGAACCAGGGCGTCCACCGCTGGCCCTGTCGGACGCGCATAATAGGCTTTGCGCTCGCCGGCCACGTCAAAACCCATGCTCTGATAAAGGGCTTTTGCGGGCTCATTGTCGGTCGCGACTTCGAGGAACACCGTATCGCACTCGACCGCAAGGGCGGCGGTCAGGCCCGCCATTACCAAGGCGCGGGCCATGCCCTGGCGGTGATACGCGGGATCGACTGCAATGGTCAGGACTTCGGCCTCATTGGCGGCCACCCGCATCAACACAAAGCCTGCCGGGGTCTGGTCACGCTCGACCATCAGCGCAAACACATTGGGTGTTTCAACCAGATGCAGCAGCGACGGCGCGCTCCAGGCAGATTTTTCGTCAAAGGCTGCGGCATGGATGTGCGCCATGGCGGCCACATCCTGCGCGTCACCCGGGCGGACCTGGGGTGACCAGTTTGCGCCATCAGGCATGGGGGAGCGCTCCGCCGTTTTCCGGCTCCTTGGCATCCGGTGGCCTGAGATAGAGCGGTGATGGCGGACCCACGCGATCATCGGGCGCCACCAAGGCCAGCCGCGCAACCCACTCCGCCTGGGGTGCCCACAGGCTCTCGTCCACCACGGCAACATCACTGCTGCGCTCAAGGGCGGCCAGCGCGTCCGCCAGTTTGGGTGCGCCGGACCCGGACAAATTCACCAGCCCTTCCGGTACAGCTTCTGCGGCGGTTTTGAGATCAACCACTGAAGGCGCCACCACGAGCGTGCCCAGCGGGTCCACGACCTGCAGATAGACTTCGTCATTGCGCGCATCAAATGCGATGACACCCGCTCGCAGGGGCTGGTCGGCCTCAGGCTCCGGCAAAGTGACGGCCACCGCTTCAAGGGTTGAAACCCCGACAATGGGAATGTCGTGCGACAGGCCGAAACTGCGGGCTGCGGAGAGCCCGACACGCAGTCCGGCAAACGTGCCCGGCCCCACAGTGACGCCAATGCGAGTCAGGTCTTCGAGGCCAAGCTCGGCGGCTTCCAGCACGGCACCGATCATGGGAATCAGCGCTTCGGCGTGGCCGCGCTTCATCTCTTCATGGGCTTTGGCCACGATGTGGCCCGTGCGCGACACGATGGCGGCCTGACAGGCATCCATGGCGGTATCAAACCCGAGAACGAAGACGTCATCTGGTGGGGAGCTGGGAGGTGTGGTCACTAAGTGTTCCGTATTCAGACGATCTGGCAGGCGTCGCCAAAGGAAAGACGCGGCGAGCGCGGATCAAGCTTAGCGTTGTTGCCATAGCCGATATTGCACAGGAAGTTGGATTTGATGGTTGTGCCGCCAAAGAACGCTTCGTTGACCCCATCCTGATCAAAGCCGGACATGGGACCGCAGTCGAGACCAAGCGCACGGGCGGCAATCATGAAATAGGCACCCTGCAGGGACCCGTTACGGAAAGCTGTCTGCTCGGCAAATTCCTCTGACCAGTTGAACCAGCTCTTGGCATCCGGGTTGTGGGGAAACAGCTCGGGGATTTTTTCGTAGAACTCAAGGTCATGGCCGATGATGGCGCAGACGGGCGCCGCCATGGTCTTTTCCTGATTGCCTTCCATCAACAACGGCTTGAGCTTGGCTTTCGCTTCATCCGACTGGACGAACACGATGCGGGCAGGCGAACAATTGGCCGAGGTGGGGCCCATGCGCATCATGGCATAGAGCTCGGCAATGGTTTCTTCGCTCACCGGCTTGTCGAGCCAGAAATTGTGGGTGCGGGCGTCCATGAAAATCTGGTCGATCGCAGCGGTATTGATTTTGGCAGCCATGGTGTGTCCTCCGGCTCAGGCGTCTGGTGCGTAAACTAGCGATAAAACGCCATCCGCATAGGCCTTGTGGGAAAGAAGTTTGAGGTGACCAGGTGGCGACCCGTCGGCAAACAGCCTGGTGCCCGCGCCCAGCAGGTCTGGCATGATGGACAGCTCATAGGTGTCGATGAGGTTTGCGGCGATGAGCGGCGTTGCGCTGGCGGGCCCGCCAACAATCCAGACGTCACCCTTGTTGGCGTCGTTGCGCCAGGCGGACACGGTGCTGACCAGATCACTGAGCGCCAATGCCTGAACGCAGGCGGGCGCTTCTGCGTCGAGGGGCCGGCGGGTGACCACATAGGTTGGCTTGTCGTCATAGGGCCAGGTGCCGAACGCCTGCACCTGATCATAGGTCGCACGGCCCATGACCAGGGTTTCGATGTCCGTATAGAACTCGTTGTAGCCATAGCCGGACGGGTCAGTGTACGGGTCCAGCCAGTCCACGCCGCCGCCTTCGCTGGCGACAAACCCGTCAGCGCTGGCTGCGATGTAGTATCTGATTTTTGCCATGGCAGAAGTGGTACGCCGCCGTGATCGGCCAATCCAGACCTGTGGTGTCGCAGGAGGCTAAACGGCGCGCACTTCCTGCACTTCCGGCACAAAGTGTTTGAGCAGGTTTTCAACACCGTTTTTCAGCGTCGCGGTCGAGGCCGGACAGCCGGCGCAGGCGCCGATCATGTTGAGATAGACAACGCCTTCTTCAAAGCCGTGGAAAACGATGTCACCACCGTCCTGTGCCACTGCCGGACGCACCCGGGTGTCGAGGATGTCCTTGATCTGGGTAACCAGCGGATCATCGTCGTCTGCCGGGGCCGCATGACCGGTTGCGTTCTCCGCGCCTTCCGCCATCAGCGGTGCGCCGGAAGTGAAGTGATCCATGATCGCGCCGAGCACAGACGGGCGAATGTGGTTCCATTCCACAGCGTCCGCCTTGGTGACGGTCACAAAATCACTGCCGAAAAAGACGCCTTCAATATCGCCAAGAGCAAACAACCGGTCGGCGAGCGGTGACGCCTTGGCGCCCTCAGCGTCGGTGAAATCTGCTGTGCCGGACGGCATGACGTCCTGCCCGGGCAGGAACTTCATGGTGGCGGGATTAGGGGTCGACTCGGTCTGGATGAACATACGCGGACACTCCACTTGGCCGCCTTGGCCCGAGAAATCTCAGGAAATGGCGGCAAATACCTGACTAATGGCGTTGGTTATCCATTAGATGGCCCAAAAGGGGCGCATCTTCAACCATGAGCAAAACATGGATTTAGGGTGGCTAGGCCAGCAGATCGATCTGATCATCCGACAGATCACCGGGCACGATGGTGACCGGGATGCCAAATCCGCCGGCTGCATCGCTTGCGATAGAGGAGACCAGTGGTCCGGGCCCCTCCTTGCTGGTGCCGGCACCGAGCACCAGAACTGCAATGTCCGGGTCTTCGGATATCAGCTGGGCCATCTGCTCACGCAGCTTGCCCTCGCGGACGATCAACTCCGCCCGCACGCCGCAATGGTCATAGGCCTGGGCGGCCAGCTTGTGCAGCACATGCTCGGCTTCCGCACGGGCTTCCTCGCGCATGATGTTTTCGACGCCGAGCCAGTGCTGGAAATCAGCGGGGCTCAGGACGGCCAGAAGGGTCACGGCACCGTCGGTGTGGGCCGCGCGCAGGGCGGCAAAGTGCAACGCCTTGGTTGCTTCCTCAGAGCCGTCGGCAATGACCAGAAACTTGCGCTTACGGGCAGGCGGCGCCTTGGGCGCCGGGTTATCCGGCATCGGCTCGGACCACTCGGTTTTTGACTTTGCGTTCATGCCCCAAGGCTGCCCGAGGTTGGCGGTCCACCGCAAGCGGCAAGATTAATGACTATTTCAAGAGAATATTGGTGATTTCGCGCAGCTGGGTGCGGGCGCGCAGCAGGTAAAAGCCCTGCGCCGACAGGTGGCTGGGCACAAACTGCGAATCCGGCGCCCCGTCAATGATGACCCAGGGGTTGAGGTCCACGGTCTGCTGCATGGACAGGGTCAGTTCATCCCATGCGTCGCCCAGTTCGCGTTCCACGATGAGGGCGTCAAAGTCCCGACGCAGCTCGCGCAGGATAAGCGCATAGCCATAGACCTGACCCTTGGTGAAGTAGAAGACATCGTCCGCCTGGGAATCCAGCGCAAAGCCGGAGCGTTCCAGCACGTGGCGGTCGAGGACGGCGGACGTGGACCCGATATCCAGCGCAATGCGGTCCAGGGTGGCCAGCAGATTGTCAGCACGCTTCTGGAAGGTGGCGTCGCCTGCCGCCAGACGGGAATTGTAGGTGCGCAATTTGCGCATGGCCTGCCGGTACTGCGCCTCGGACGTGGCGGTCGGTGCGAGGGAGACCGTCGGATCCCACACCCATACGTCACCGGGATATTGCAGCAGGCCCGCTGCGGACTGTAGGTCCGGGTCCGCTTCACTTGAGCCACGGGTGCGGCCCAATTGGTCTGTCAGCTCAAAGGAGAAGCGCGCCAGCGCTGCCACCACACCCTTCTGGAAGTTGGGCATGTTGTCGAGGATGGAGGCGGGCAGGAAGAACGGGTTGTTGGCGACCCAGTTGTTCTGGTTGACCTCCCGGTCGATCAGGTCAGCGGTGATGGCCACCGCGCGGCTCTGGCCGGGCAGCACTTCGGTCTGGATTTCAAAATTGAGATTGTCGTCGACCTTGTGGGTCCACCAGGCCCCCAGCGGGTAATAGACGATGAGCAGGATCGCCAGGGCGATGGCAGACCGGCGCAGCCAGACACCTTCAATGTTGGGCACCCAGGACCGGCCGGATTTGCCCGCCGGTGTCCCCACCGTGCTGCCGGTATCGCGATACGCCCACTTGTTGCGCAGGGATTGCGCGCTGTCGCGCGCCTTGTCGAGCATGCCCATTTAGGTGGCTAGGCCTCTTTGATTGGTGTCGGGGACCGTGTCTTGGGTCCACTTCTACATAAGAACGCCGGTATTTGTATCAAGTGAGTGGGACCCGCCGTCCCGCTCAGGAGGCCACAAAGCCCACAATTGCCTTGGTTTCCTTCATGATCGGCTTTGCAATTTCCGCTGCCCGCTCGGACCCCGCTTTGAGAACACTCTCAAGATGGCCAGGGTCCGCCTTCAACCGCCGCAGCTCGTCAGAGACAGGGGCAAGCGCCGTCACGGCCAGTTCTGTCAGCTCCTTCTTGAACTCGGAGAACTGCGCACCGGCGAACCGGTCCACCACCGCCAGCTTTGGCTCCTGTGCCAGGGCTGCGTATATGCCCACCAGATTGTCCGCCTCCGGACGACCCTCAAAGCCTTCCGCTTCGCCAGGGAGCGGCTCCGGGTCTGTCTTGGCCTTGCGGATCTTCTGGGCAATCGTGTCCGCGTCATCATCCATGTTGATGCGGCTGTTGTCGGAAGGGTCCGACTTGGACATTTTCTTGGTGCCGTCGCGCAGGCTCATCACGCGCATGGCCGGGCCTTCGATCAGCGGCTCGGGCTGCGGGAAGAACTCTTCCGCATTCGTCTGTGTACGGATGGCATCTGCGTAATCGTGATTGAACTTCTGCGCGATGTCGCGGGCGAGCTCCAGGTGCTGCTTCTGGTCATCGCCCACGGGCACGTGCGTTGCCCGGTACACCAGAATGTCTGCGGCCATGAGGCTTGGATACACATAAAGGCCGGCCGACGCGTTTTCGCGGTTCTTGCCTGCCTTCTCCTTGAACTGGGTCATGCGGTTCAACCAGCCGATGCGCGTCACGCAGTTGAACACCCATGCCATTTCAGCGTGGGCGGCGACCTGGCTCTGGTTGAAGATGATGTTCTTGGCCGGGTCGAGGCCGGACGCGAGATAGGCCGCCGTCACGCCCAGGGTGTTCGCGTGCAGTTCGGCGGGGTCCTGCCACATGGTGATGGCGTGCATGTCCACCACGCAATAGAGGCACTCATACTTGTCCTGATAATCGGAAAAGCGGCTAAGCGCGCCGAGATAATTGCCAAGGGTAAGTGTGCCTGTGGGCTGCACACCGGAAAACACGCGTTCTGGGAAAGACATTTTTTGACCTTGCTGCTTCAACCCCGGATGTGGACACCGGGCCCCATATTGCAGGGGAGGCGCGTCTTATGGCGCGCGAAGCCTAGCGCCGCAAGGCCTGCTTGAGGTCGGAGAGCCGCGCCGCGCCGGTGATCTGGCACAGCAGTGCATATACGAGCCCGCCCCCTGCCACGAGACCGCCCAGCGCCAGAATGCCCAGCGCCTCCGCCGTCCAGCCGCCGGGCATCATGGCGGCAGCCATTGGCCCCGCATAGGCGGCCGCGGCCCAGAGCAGTCCCCCCATGGCGGCGCTGGCGATCACGATCATCGGCAAGCGTTTTTTCAGACGCACATCCGCCTCGTAGTGGCCGTTGGCGGCAAGGCGGAACCACAGGAGCCCGGCATTGACCCACGCCGCCATGGAGGTGGCGATGGCGATGCCGACAAAGCCGATCTGATAGAACAGGATCAGCGAGCCCACGATGTTGACGGCGATGCCCGCTGCGGCAAAGCGCATGGGGGTCACGGTGTTCTCCCGCGCAAAGAAGCCGGGCGAAAACACCTTGATGAGCACAAAAGCCGGCAGGCCCACGGCGAACGCAGCCAGCGCCATCTGCGTCTTGAGGGTGTCGGCGGCGTCAAACGCGCCACGCTCAAACAGGGTCTCGATGATGGGGCCGGGAATGGCGATCAGCGCGGCAGCGGCGGGCAGCGTCAGCAGCATGGAAAATTCCATGGCGCGGTTCTGAGACCACATGGCCCCGCCTTCATCATCCGCCCGCAGCCGCCGCGCCAGATCCGGCAGCAGTACAATGCCGATGGCGATGCCGATGACACCCAGCGGCAGCTGATAAACCCGGTCCGCGTAATAGAGCCAGGAGACAGCCCCGTCCTGAAGCGAGGCAATGATCGTTCCGATCAGCAGATTAATCTGCGCGATGCCCCCGGCGATGACACCGGGAATTCCCAGCACGACCAGCCGCTTCACGCCCGGCGTCATTTTCGGCAGCCGCAGACGCGGCATGAAGCCCGCCCGATGCGCCGCCCAGACCAGCATCAGAAATTGCGCCAGGCCCGCTGCCGAAACGCCCCAGACCAGCGCCAGGCCGGCATTCTCGAAGTACGGCACCGCAAACAGCAGGGTTGAAATGAGAATGATGTTGAGCAGCACCGGCGCGAAGGCGGCTGCCGCAAACCTGCCAATCGAGTTCAGCACACCAGACAGCAGCGCCACCAGCGACATGAACAGCAGGTAGGGGAACGCGATCTGGGTGAACACCACCGCCATGTGGAATTTGTCCGGCGTGTCCGCGAAGCCCGGCGCGATCACATACATGAGCCACGGCATGGCGAGCTGAGCGATGGCGGTAAAAACAATCAGCACCGTCAGCAGGACGGCAAAGGCTTCTTCGGCAAACTGCCGCGCCGACTTTTCCCCCTCACCTTCAAGCCGCTTGGCGAAGAGCGGCACAAAGGCCGAGTTGAACGCCCCTTCCGCAAACAACCGCCGAAACAGATTGGGAAACTTGAACGCCACAAAAAAAGCGTCCGCCACCGGCCCGGTCCCCAGCACCGCGGCGATCAATATATCGCGCACAAAGCCAAGCACCCGGCTCATCATGGTCATGCCACCCACCGTGGCGAAGGATTTGAGCAGGTTCATGGGGCTAAGGCTTGCGGGTGTTTGCCGGCGAAGGCAAGGCTGTTATTCAGCCGCCCCCTTGAGCCGTTTGGTGCGGGCCGCGCGCGCCTTCTTGCCGGTTTCGCGAGCAGCTTCACGGCGTTCGGTGCGTTTTTTTACGCGCTCTTCGACGTCCTGGGGCCTTGGGCTCAGGCGGGAGTTGATGGCTGAGAGGAGGCCGTTGGTAACTGCCTCTTTCTTGCCGTCCTGGACAACTTTGCCGCCGGCCACGTCTTTTACGTAGAACACGTCGACGATGCGTTCGCCATAGGTCGCGATGTGGGCCGAGGTGATGGTGAGGTTCAGGTGGAACAGGGCGCGGGTCAGGTCATAGAGGATGCCCGGGCGGTCCAGCGCGTTTACTTCAATCAGGGTGAAACGCTCGGACGCCGTGTTGTCGATGATGACCTGCGGCTCGATTTCAAAGGCCTGCTGGCGGCGGGTGCGCTTGCGCTCGCGGGCGATGGTGTCCTTGGGCAGTGTCTGGCCGCGCAGGTTTTTCTCGATCAGCTCCTTAAGACGCGCCACCCGGCGCTCTTCATCCACCACCTTGGAATTGTCGGACTGGACCCAGAAGGTATCGAGCGCCATGCCGTCGGCGGTGGTGAAAATCTTGGCGTCAACGATGTTGGCGCCGGTCATATCCACCGCACCGGCGATGCGCGAAAACAGCCCCGCATGGTCCGGCGTGAAGACGGTGATCTCCGTTGCTTCATCATCCGGCAGCGGGGTGACGCCGATTTCAAGCACCGCGTCTGAGCCGTCGGATTCATCGGCTCCGGCCATCAACCGTGCGTGACGCTCCTGAGTGTCGGGGTCCACAACCAGCCAGTAGCTGTCCGTCTGGCGCATGATAAGCGTGTCGACCATATCCTTGCCAAGGTCTGCCACGCGGGCGCGGAAGGCATCCTGCGCCGCGACAACGCGATTGGCACGGCTGGGCGCTTCGTTCTTGCCTGAGAGCAGCGGCAGCGTTTCGTCATAGAGCTGCTCTATCAGCTGCGCTTTCCAGCCGTTCCACACACCAGGGCCCACGGCCTTGATGTCGGCGGTGGTGAGGATGGTCAGCAGCTTCAACCGTTCAGGGCTTTGCACTTTGTCGGCAAAGTCCTTCACCGTGCGCGGGTCGGAGATGTCGCGGGTCTGGGCCACGTCGGACATGATCAGATGTTCGAGTACCAGCCATTCAACCGTGTCTGTCTCCGCGGGCGTCAAACCCAGGCGGGGGCCGAGTTTGCGGGCAATCTTTGCACCGGCAACCGAGTGGTCCTCCGGGCGGCCCTTGGCAATGTCGTGCAGGAACATGGCGAGGTAGATCACCTTGCGTGACTGCACTTTCTGCATCAGGTCATTAGCCAGCCTGTGCTGGTCGGCATCAACACCTTTTTCAATGCCGGAGAGGATGTGGATCGCGTAGATCAGGTGCTCGTCGGCGGTGTAGTGGTGATACATGTTGAACTGCATCAGCGCGACGATGCGGCCAAAGTCGAGCACGAAGCGGCCCAGTACGCCTGCTTCGTTCATGCGGCGCAGGGCGATGTCCGGCGTATGTTCCGAGACAAGGATTTCGCAGAACAGCCGGTTGGCTTCCTCGTTCTTGCGCAGGCTTGCATCCACCAGCTTGAGCGACCGGCGCACTAGGCGCAGGGCATCGGGATGAATGTGCGTGCCATTCATCTCAGCGGTGTGAAACAGGCGGATGATGTTGACGGGGTCGCTGGAGAACAGATCCTCCGTATCCGCATTAATGCGCGCGCCATCAAGCACGAAGCCCGGCGGCAGGGGGGCCGCACCGCGGCGCACTTTTGCACCGAAGCCCACAGCTTCCATCAACGGGGCCAGCTTGTTGCGCAGGCTGTTGGCCGCGCTTGAGGCAGGCGCTGCCTTGCGCTGCTGGTCTTCCAGAGTGGCGCAGAAGATGCGGGTGAGATCGCCCACATCCTTGGCCACGAGGAAGTAGTGCTTCATGAAGCGTTCCACGTCCTTCATGCCGCCATGGCTGGTGTAGCCCAGCCGCCGTGCCATCTCGATCTGGATGTCGAAGCTCAGACGGTCTTCGGGACGGCCGGTGACGAAGTGCAGATGGCACCGCACGGCCCACAGAAACTCATCTGCCTTCATGAAGGTGCGCATTTCGCTCTGGCGGAACACGCCTTTCTTCACCAGTTCGCGCGGGTCCTTCACGCCATAGAGATATTTGCCGATCCAGAACAGGGTGTGCAGGTCGCGCAGGCCGCCCTTGCTCTCCTTGATGTTCGGCTCCACCAGATAGCGGGACTGGCCGGCGCGGGCGTGGCGCTCGTCGCGCTCTTCCAGCTTGAGTTTCACGAACTCGCGGCCGGTGCCGGGCACCAGCTGGTTCCAGAACGCGTCCATCAGATCGTCAAACAGAGGCTCATGGCCCCACAGGTAGCGCGCTTCAAGAATGGTGGTGCGGATGGTGATGTCTTCGCGCGACAGGCGAATGCACTCGCTGACGGAGCGGGTGGCGTGGCCGACCTTGAGGCCCAGATCCCACAGCATGTAGAGCATGTACTCGACCACGCTCTCGCCCCAGGGCGTCTGCTTGTGGGGCAGGACGAACAGCAGGTCGATGTCTGACTGAGGGGCCAGGGTACCGCGTCCATAGCCGCCGACCGCCACGATGCAGATGTTCTCCGCTTCTGTGTGGTGTGCGGATGGAAAGGCGTGGATGCGGCAGTAGTCATACAGCGCCTGGATGATGACATCCTGCAGGTAGCACAGGCACTCGGCCGTCTTGATGCCTTTCATGCCGGCTTCCAGCGCCTCGCGTATGACCGCGCGCCCATCCGCCATGGTTGTTTTCAGCAACTCCAGAACAGCGGCCCGCTGCTCCATGTCATTGCCCGCGTGCTCGCGAAACGACGCGGTCAAGGCGACGCGTAAGGCGTCACCATCCACAATCTTTGCGGGAGAAAGTGTGACGGCGACGGATGCTGACTTCTTAATTGTGTTCATTACGCCACATATATCTCTTTTGCGCCGGAAATGCGCGGTATTCGGAACGATTGTTCATTGTAACAGACTTGAAAGCATACAACGCTGCGCGAGCGTTACGTGTATTTTGCGGACGCTGACCACAAAAGAGG
>JBCBUN010000024.1:0-11231 GCA_039818145.1 Pseudomonadota bacterium | reverse complement strand
TCCGATCTCCCGGCGAACTCGCCGGGGCCTTTTCCTTTAGACGTATGTTGGTAGCTGCTGCGCCGCGAATGGCCAGTGAATCAGACGAGGCGCTGGCGTACCTGATCAAGACTCTGATTGATCAAGGCGTCCTGACGGGCATCGTCGCTGGTTTCAGCAAGAACCTTTGCAGCAGCGGCAATAGCGACTTCTGTTGCCGCGTCACGTACTTCCTTAGAGGCCTGAGCTTCAGCCATGGCGATCTTCTGCTCAGCAAGGGCTGTGCGACGCTCAACCTGCTCGTCCAGCTTCTGCTTGGTTTCAGCGGCCAAGCGCTCTGCTTCATGACGGGCCTGGGAAACGATTTCCTGAGCCTCTTCTTCCGCATCGCGCTGCTTGCGCTGGTACTGGGCCAGCAGGGCCTGCGCTTCTTCGCGCAGCTTGCGGGCTTCTTCCAGCTCGGTCTTGATGCCCTCAGCGCGGGCATCCAAGGCCTTGGTGATCTGACCCCATACGCCGAAATACAGCAGCATGCCGACAAAGCACACGAAAGAGAGCGCTGTGAGGAATGTGCTGTCAGCCAAAAGTGAAAACATATTGCTCGCTCCCTACCGGTTCAGCTCTGCATCAACCGCTTGCGCGACCTTTGCAGCATCAACACCCGTGACGCCGAGCTGCGCAACAACCGCCCCGGCAACATCAGCAGCAATGCCGCGAACGTTACCCATGGCTTCTGCCTTGGTTGCGGTGATCCGTTCCTCGGCTGCTTCCAGCTTCTGGTCCAGTTCCGCTTCCAGCTTCTCACGCAGAGCGTCAGTTTCCTTGCCCAGATCATCACGGGTTTCAGACGCAATCTGATGAGCCTTGGCACGGGCATCTGCCAGCGCCGTCTCATAGCCCTCAATGGCTGCGTCTGTTTCCGATTTGAGCTGAGCTGCCTGGTCCAGATCATTGGCAATGCGGTCACGCCGTGCCTCCAGCGCCTGCGCCACACGCGGCAGAGCCACGCGGGACATCAGGAGATAGAGAACACCAAACGTGATCGCCAGCCAGATGAGCTGCGGCGCGTAGGTCGAAAAGTCGAGCTGCGGCATGCCGCCGGAATGCGCGTCATCCTGCGCAATGCCCAGTTCAGCTTCTGCCTGTTCGCCGATCACAAGCACACTTGTGTCATCCGTCGCGGCCTGCGCAACGATGATGGGCGTGTGATAGCTCTCGGTCATGGACGTATCCGCCATGCTCTTTGACCTTTCCGTCTACTGATCTTCTGTAAGTCTGTGGTTAGGCAGACTTAAACAACGAAGAGCAGCATCATGGCGACGACGAGGCCGAACAGGCCCGTTGCTTCTGCAAGAGCAAAGCCGAGCAGCAGGTTAGGGAACTGGCCCTGGGCTGCAGCCGGGTTGCGCAGAGCGCCGGCAAGGTAGTTACCGAAGATGTTACCGATACCAAGGCCGGCACCAGCAAGGGCGATGCAGGCAATGCCGGCACCAATGTATTTCGCTGCTTCAGCTTCCATGTCGAAGTCTCCTTAGAAGTGTTGCCGATCGCCTTGAGTGGCTATCGGTAAAGTCAAACCAGAATGAGTGATGCCCGGTGATCAGTGATGAACGTGGAGGGCATCGTTGAGATAGATGCAGGTCAGGATGGCGAACACATAGGCCTGCAGGAAGGCCACGAGCACTTCCAGACCGGTGAACGCCACCATAAAGGCGAACGGCGCCCAGCCGCCCCAGGCGCCGAGCATGATGGCAAACCCGGCAAACACCTTGAGCATGGTGTGGCCGGCCAGCATGTTGGCAAACAGACGCACCGAAAGGCTCAGGGGCCGGGTGAGATAGGAAATCATTTCAATGACGGTGATCAGCGGCAGCAGCACAATCGGCACGCCGGAGGGCACAAACAGCTTGAACCAGCCAAGGCCATGTTTGAACAGGCCCAGAAGCGTGATGCCGCCGATAACGACTATGGCCATCGCGAAGGTAACCGCGATGTGGCTTGTCACTGTGAAGGAGTAGGGCAGCAGGCCAAACATGTTGGCAAACAGGATGAACATGAAGAGCGAGAAAATGAACGGGAAGAAGGGCTGGCCTTCATTGCCGGTGTTCTGCCGCAGCATGTTCGCCACGAATTCGTAGGAGAGTTCCGCCATCGACTGCCAGCGGCCGGGAACCAGTGCGCGGGAGGAGACGGACATGATCATGAAAATCGAAATGGCTGAAACTGCCAGCACCATCCACATGGCGGAGTTGGTGAAAGATGCATCAAATCCGAAAAGCTCGATCGGCAGCAGCCGGACGATCTCATACTGATGCATGGGATCTACTGGAAACGCACCCGGTTCAGCTGGAGCAGCCATTTTTGCCTCTTAAACCCACATTTGCCACGACGTATCGCGGCTTAATCTTCACT
Source organism: Pseudomonadota bacterium (assembly GCA_039818145.1). Classification (GTDB taxonomy): domain Bacteria; phylum Pseudomonadota; class Alphaproteobacteria; order CGMCC-115125; family CGMCC-115125; genus Pyruvatibacter. The sequence continues at coordinate 8,840 of JBCBUN010000024.1, read as the reverse complement.
CGCCTGTTTGTTCATCTCGTTGGCCGCCCGGACCGCGTTCAAAATGCCCGCGGCAACGCCCAGAAAGAAAAACAGCAATAACAGCCAGGGCGCCGTCCCCAGCCAGTAGTCCAACCACCAACCGATAAAGCCGCCAACCACAACCCCGACCACCAACTCCGAAGAGAGGCGAAAGGCTTGGCCAAAGGCAGACTGCCGGTTCTGCGGCTCAGTCTTTTCCCGACGCTTGCGCGCTTGCGAAAGGCGGCGATCGAAATCCTCTCGGCTCTCATCTGGGTCAGTCATCGGTATGCCTGTCCTGCAAGGGCCGCGCGTCTTACGAACAAAATGATCGCTTCACGCTGCCGCGCCAATTCCCCGCAAGGTATGTAGCTGCTCTGGCAGGGCGCCTAAGCTGCTCATTTCCTTGAGAAAAATGCCTTGATGACCTGCCTTGACCGTTGTGAGGAGCCAAAGGCGCCCCGAAACCACTCGAATGAGCAAAAGGGATTTCCCGCCGCAAACGGCAAAACACACCGCAATCGGGCTTGAAGTCGCGGGCACCATAGTTTCGCCCTTAACCTCTGTCAAGCAAGGCTGAGAGAGGTTTAAGTTATTGTAATTAAAGGGAAAAATAGGCCTCGCCAAAGAGTCGCAGGCCGGTTTGTCAGGCAATTCTTTCGCGATGCAGCAACAAGGGGCCATTTGGCCCTGATTGAGTCTCTCAAGACACGGATTCGCAATACCGTTTGACCGCATCCAGATCCGGCGCCAGCGCTTTTTCGATTGCCCCCATCAACAATGGCAAACCAAGGCGGGCTTTCATGGAATTTGGCGTGGCATCAAGCGTCCAGATCAGCTCCGACCCGCCGGTTTTGCCTTTGCCCTTCGCCGCCACTTCAAACCCCGCGTCCCAGGTAGCCCCGCCGGCCTCAGACACAATCCGCACCCATTCGGTGGGTTCATATTCCAGCACTTCAAAAATGGTGGAGCGTTCCTTGCCGCCGATGTCGCGGTAGATGCGCCACTGACTTCCAGAACCGGTCTCATTGTCTGTCAGACACTCCGCCGCCGTGATTGAGGGAATGGCTTCTGCAAACTCGCCCAGATGCGCCACAGTCTCGAACACGCGCTGTACCGGGCTCTTGATGGCCTTGGTCATTTCGATGGATGGCATGTCGCCCCTCCCGGTTTTGTTTTTCAGCCGGCAAGCGCGGCAAATTCCTTGTTGAGAGCACGTTTGAGTTTGGGGGCAAATTTATGCACCCACTCCGGCTCACTATGCCGGATCATCAGCCAGAGCAGTTCCTTGACGTCCCAGTAGGTAGCGTCAATAAGGCCGCGCTCCTTCGCATCGCGTTTGAAGTGCCAATGAACGGAGCCTGGATATTTCTTTCGCGAGTAACTGCCAATATGAGAAATGTACATGCCCGCCGCTTCAGATGCGCGCTCGACCGCTGCCATGATCTGGTCGCGGCTCAGACCGGCTGGCAGGTCCACGTAAACGTCGTCTAATTTTTTCTCTTTGGCCATGCCGCCCTCCCTCGTTTTCACGAGCGTGGCAGGCTTTATGAGCCGTCGTCCAGTACGATTTTTGACTGCGATTTACGCCGAGTCGCGGATGGCTTCGGCACCGGCAAGGTCAACAGACACCAGCTGGCTCACACCGGGTTCCGCCATGGTGACGCCGAACAGGCGATCCATGTGGGCCATGGTGTAGGGGTGGTGGGTGATGACCAGGAACCGCGTATCCGTCTCGCCGCGCATGTCGTTCAGCAGTTTGCAGAACCGCTCGACGTTTGCGTCATCAAGCGGCGCGTCCACTTCGTCGAGCACGCAGATCGGAGAGGGGTTCGTCAGGAACACCGCAAAGATGAGCGACATCGCCGTCAATGCCTGCTCACCACCGGACAGAAGCGAGAGTGTCGTCAGGCGTTTTCCGGGCGGACGGGCAAAGATTTCAAGACCGGCCTCAAGCGGGTCGTCAGATTCAACGAGTTCCAGATGCGCCGTGCCGCCACCAAACAGGCGGGTGAACAGGCGCGTGAAGTTCTCATTCACGGTGCCGAACGCATCCAGCAGCCGCTGACGGCCTTCCTTGTTGAGGCTGCCAATACCCTGACGCAGCTTGGCGATGGCTTGCTCCAGATCACCGCGTTCGGTCATCATGGACTCGAGCTGTTCCTGCGCCTCGCGGGATTCCTCCTCGGCACGCAGATTGACAGCGCCCATGTTTTCCCGCTCGCGCTTGTAGCGTTCGAGCTTGCGCTCAACGTCTTCAAGCGGCGGCAGCGCTTCATCGTCCTTGATCTCGCCGGCCGCCAGCACCTGGGCGGGCGCACATTCAAACGCATCGTGGATAAGCCGTGCAGCTTCGGCCACCTGATTGCGTGCACCTTCCAGCATCGCATCGATGCGGGCACGGGTTTCGCGCGCTTCGCTCAGGGTGTCAGTTGCTTCCTTGTTCGCCTTGTCAGCGTCTGACAGGTCTTTCTCGGCAACGGCAAGTGCGTCGGCGGCTTCCTGCCGGGTCTTTTCTGACTCGGACAGGCGGTCCATCAGAGCCTTGGCTTTTTCTTCAACCTGGGCAGGCACCTGCTCCAGGTCGGCACGTTCAGCCTTGGTGGATGTCTGGCGTTCTTCCAGCGTCGTGATCTGCACGTTTGCCGTTTCAAGGCGGCTCTGCCAGCGATTACGTTCGTGCTCAATGGCCCCGAGGCGTTGTGTGCGCGCCTGGGCTTCACGGGCAAGGCCGTCAAAGGCCGCCCGCGCCAGACTTGTTTCCTGACGCAGCGTTTGAACCTCTGCACGCAGCGCTTCAAACGCTGCACGCTTTTCATCTTCTGCGGGAAGCTCCGCTGCTTCCGCGTTCACTGCCTCAAGGGCTGCGCGTGTTTCTTCAATGTCTGCAGCAGTGCGTGCAAGACCATCATCGACAGCCGCAAGGCGGGTAATCTGAGCGGATGCTGCTTTCTCGGCAGCTGCCAGCGCGTCCTGTGCCGCCGTCAAAGCGCCCTGAGCTGCTTTCCATTCGGTCCGCACAGCGCTCTCGCGCGTCGCCGCGTCACGCACGGCCTGCTTCGTTGCCTCATGTGCTTCTGAAAGTCGTTTGGTTTCAGCGCGCGCCGCTTCTAGCTCGGCATCCAGGTCTGCAAGGCGGTTGCGCTGCGCAAGTCGCTGCGCTGCGGCCGTCGGGGCATCGGCTGCAGCCGTATACCCGTCCCAGCGCCACAAATCGCCTTCCTTGGAAACAAGACGCTGACCCGGTGCCAGTTGGCCCTGCAGACGACGGCCCAGCGCCTGATCCACAAGACCCACATGAGACAAACGCCGCTGCAGCGCAGCGGGGCCGTCTACATAGGTCGAGAGCGGTTCTGCTCCGTCCGGCAGGGAATGCGGCTGGTCGATGGCGGGCAAGGTGTGCCAGTGCACCGGGGCTGCTTCGTCCGCTGGTTGTTCAATGTCTTCGCCCAGCGCTGAGCCAAGGGCTGCCTCGAAGCCGGGGCGCACAGAGACGCTGTCGATCAGCGGCGGCCACAGATCGCCATCAGCGACCCGGAGCAGGTCTGCCAGGGCTGACGCCTCTGCTTCCAGTTTGCCAAGGCGCTGTTGCGCACCGGAAAGCGGCGCGCGCGCCTGTTCTTCAGCCGCCGTGGCCTCTGCGCGCGCACGCTCTGCCTCCTGCGCGGCTGCTTCAGCGGTTGCGACGGCTTCTCTTGAATGGTCAACGCCTGCACGACGACCGGCCATGGCGGCCTGTACGTCCGATGAGCGCGCAATCTCTTCGCGTTCGGAGGCCAGGGTGCTGCGTGTGGCGTTGAGTTTTTCAAGCCGCGCACGGGTTTCGTTGATGCGCCGCGTCAGGCCCTGACGGCGGGCAGCAAGGTCAGCCAGTTCGCGCGACAAGGTTTCAACGCCGGTTTCTTTCTCCGAGAGAGCTTCAGAGAGCTGCGCGACTTTTGCCTGAGCACTCTCGCGTGCTTCGTCGGAGCCCTCGTCCGCCTTTTTCAGCTCGGCTTCTTCAGCAGCGAGCGTTGTCAGGCTTTCATTGGTATCGGTAATGCCATCGCGTTCACGGACAAGGTCAGCCTCGATCTGGCGCAACTGGGCATCCAGCCGTTCAATGGCCTGTTCCGCCTGACGCGCTTCATTCGCCAGCTGGTCGCGTTCGACAGTCAGGCGATGATAGGCGGCTGCGGCACGGGCTTCGGTGTCGCGCAGGTCTGGCAGCTTTTCGCCTGCTTCAAACTGAAGGCGTGAGGTGCGGGCGGTCTCTTCTGTTGCAGCCGCAACCGCGCGATCAGCTTCCTGCAGACCCAGCTCATGGGTCTTTTCAATTTCCGATGCTGCATGATGACGCAGATGCAATGACATGGCTTCCGCCCGGCGAATGTCCTTGGAGACATTGCGGAAGCGGGTTGCCTGCCGGGCCTGTCGCTTCAGGCTCTGCAGCTGGGTTTCGATCTGCGCGGTCACATCATCCAGCCGCTCAAGATTGGTTTCAGCCTGGCGCAGGCGCAGCTCGGCTTCATGGCGGCGCGAGTGAAGACCCGAAATACCGGCAGCTTCTTCAAGGATCTGACGCCGCGCTGTCGGCTTGGCACCAATCAGCTTGCCGATCTGGCCTTGTTGAACGAGAGCGGGGGAGTGCGCACCGGTTGACGCGTCTGCAAAGAAGGTCTGCACGTCGCGGGCACGCGAGTCAGACCCGTTGATGCGATAGGCCGACCCCATCTCGCGCTCGATGCGGCGAGAGATTTCGATTTCGTCAGCATCGTTATAGGCGGCAGGCGCGGTACGCTCCGCATTGTCGATGGACAGAACCACCTCAGCCATGTTGCGGGCCGGTCGGCCTGACGTGCCGGAGAAGATCACGTCGTCCATGCCGGTTGCGCGCATGGATTTGTATGAGCTTTCACCCATCACCCAGCGCAACGCTTCCAGCAGATTGGACTTGCCGCACCCATTGGGACCAACAACGCCGGTCAGCCCTTGCTCAATCACGAGCTCGGTGGGTTCAACAAAGGATTTAAAGCCGGTAAGGCGGAGGCGGCTGAGCTTCAATTGATTGTCTCACCCCGGCAAAGGGGCGTCCCCGGACCGGCAGGAATGTCGCTGATAGCGAACAGACCTGCCTATTAAAGGTTTGCTAGCCCTTTTGATCCGCCGATTCGGCTTACCCCGGCAACTGGTTTGTGATGATCTCTTCCAGCTGAGCCCAGGGCAGGTTGCCGTTGATTTTCTCGTCACCGACGAAAATCGTAGGCGTGGCCTGCACTTGCAGGGTCTCCTGCGCGTGCTTCTGGACCTCACGCAGGCCATCAAGAACCGACTGATCGGTCATGCAGGCTTCAAACTGGGCACCCGAAATGCCGCCCTGTCGCGCAATTGCCTGAAGCGCCGAGCGGGGGTCCTGCACGAAGGCCCACTGCTGCTGCCGGGCAAACAGGACATCTGCAAATTGCAGCGCTTTGTCCGTTGCCACGCAGCGCGTCAGCATCGATGCGGCTGTTGCCACCGGATCAAGCGGGTATTCGCGGAAAATATAAAAGACCTTGCCGGTCTCGATATATTGCTCTTTGAGCGGTGGCAGATTCACGGCGTGGAAGGCCGCACAGTGTCCGCAGGTGTAGGATGCATACTCAACCAGTGTCAGAGGTGCGTCGGGGTCGCCCAGGGTGATTTCGCCCAGCGGATGTTCATAGGCCAGCGCCGGATTGACGACACTGCTTCCGCCCGCTGCTGATCCATTGCCCGCGTCGCCGCATGCTGCAAGGCCAAGGGCCGCTGCCAGCACAGTTGCCTGAGCAATCTTGGCACCAAAGCCACGCCGGGTCAGCGGAGGCATCTTGAGGGATGGGGAAGTGGGCAGGGACATGCGGGTCTCTCCAATCATGGGATGTCTAGTAGGTGTGTGCGGTCCGGTTACTCGGCAACCGCCTGTTCAAGGCGGGCCAGTGCCCGGGCAAGGTCCGGGTCTTCAATGTCGTAGTTTGGTGTGATGGCAGGCTTGCGAGCAGGGGCGGATGACCCGAACAGGCTCCCCGCCGATGCTTGCGGTTTGGGTTTGCCGGCAGGCTTTGGCAATGGTCCCTGCACCAGCTTCAGTCGCGCCACCATGGGGCGACCGTAAAACCCGTTGATCTTGTCGATGATCTGCGGGGCCAGATGCTGCATCTCAAGGGCAGCGGCCCCCGCTACGCGAACGGTCAGCGTGCTGCCGCCGGACTTGCCTTTTTGCGGCCGCGACAGACGCTCGGGCGAGGTCAGCCGTGCCATCTGAGGGCCGACAATCTCCTGCCAGCGTGTCAGCACATGGTCATCCGCAAAGCCGAACTTGGTGAAGGCCTTGCGCGTCAGCCCGTCCAGACGCGTACCCAGTCGCTCAAAAGTAAGCCTTTGGCGCGGAATGGACCGGGAAATAGGACGCGATGGAGACATGGCACACAGATATTCAACAATATGAGAGCACAGGCTAGACGCCGTAATCGCCCATGCTAAGTGTCCATCGTGAAGCTGGCGATCACAAATGCGTGGGTCATTCCGACGCTCTACGCCAGCTTGGCGCGCAAATCAGGCATCCCAGTGGCACCTAATGGCATCCAGACCCACAAAAAAAGGCCCGTCGAAAGCCGGTCCGGCAGCGCACCAGCTGCTGAACTGGTATGACCGCCACGCCCGCGACCTGCCCTGGCGCATCTCGCCGAAGGCCCGAAAAAGGGGCGCTGCCGCCGACCCCTACAAGGTCTGGCTGTCTGAGATCATGCTCCAGCAAACCACGGTCAAAACCGTGGGGCCGTATTTCCTCAAGTTCGTTGAACTGTGGCCGCGGGTCGAGGACCTTGCCGCGGCATCCTCAGCGGACGTGATGAGCGCGTGGGCGGGCCTTGGCTACTACAGCCGCGCCCGCAACCTTCACGCCTGCGCCAAGGCTGTGACGGAACAGCATGGCGGCGCGTTCCCGCAGACTGAAGAAGGTCTGCTGGCACTCCCCGGCATCGGCCCCTACACAGCTGCCGCGGTGGCATCGATCGCCTTTGATGAGCCTGCCGCAGTGATGGACGGAAATGTGGAGCGCGTCGTCTCGCGTCTCTTTGCCATCGACACGCCGCTTCCTGCTGCCAAGGCGGAGATCAAGGAACGCCTCAAAGACCTTGTGCCGCAAAAGCGCCCCGGCGACTTTGCACAGGCAACCATGGATCTGGGTGCCACGCTGTGCTCGCCCAGGAAACCTGCCTGCTCGCTTTGTCCGTGGGCGGAGGAATGTGAGGCGCATGCCAAGGGCATTGCTGAAACTCTGCCGGTAAAGCCGCCAAAGAAAGCCAAGCCCACACGCTATGGGTCAGCCTATTGGCTGACCGATGCCAACGGCCACGTGCTGCTGCGCACCCGTCCGCCCAAAGGTCTGCTCGGTGGTATGGACGAAGTACCCGGAAGCGAATGGAGCGAGCAAAACACGGGACCGAACACTGACGCAGCACCGATCAGGAGTGACTGGCAGCAGCTACCCGGCACCGTGACCCATGTGTTTACGCATTTCGCGCTTGAGCTGACGGTCTTTACCGCACAGGCCGCGACACGCGGCAAGGTGAAGGGTGACTGGGTGCCGCTTGATGCCCTCGCGCAACGCGCACTGCCCACCGTCATGCGCAAGATCGTTGCCCATGCCGATCCGAAAGCTGCAAAGCAGTTCAGGAAAAAGGCCTAGCTGGCTTCCGCGCGGATTTTCTGGCGCAGCACGTCAATCGAGGTCAGGCCCGCGTCGCTTTTGAGATGCCAGAACGTCCAGCCATTGCACGCTTCCTGGCCCTGCACATGGGCACCGATCTTGTGGATCGAACCAGTCGCGCCCGTGACAGCCAACGACCCATCTGCGCGAACCCGCGCCTTGTGACGTTTGCCAGGGCCATAGAGCACAGTGCCCGGCTCAATCATACCGCGCTCGATGAGAGTGCCGAATGGAACACGCGGCTGGGCGCGCTTCGACTGCGTGACTTCCAGCGCTTCAGGGTCCGCATGCTGCACGCGGTCGATACGCTGCTGGGCAATCTCCGCATACTGAGCATCGCGTTCAATGCCGATATATTTGCGACCCAGTTTCTTGGCGACAGCACCGGTTGTGCCCGTGCCAAAGAAGGGATCAAGTACTACGTCACCGGGATTAGATGAGGCGAGGATTACCCGGTGCAGAAGGCTTTCCGGCTTCTGGGTCGGATGCGCCTTCTGGCCCTGATCGTCCTTCAGGCGCTCACCGCCTGAGCAGATTGGAAGCACCCAGTCAGACCGCATCTGCAGGTCATCATTCAGTGCCTTCATGGCGTCGTAGTTGAAGGTGTAGCCCTTGGCATCCCGGTCCTTGGAGGCCCAGATCATTGTCTCATGGGCATTGGTGAACCGGCGGCCGCGGAAGTTCGGCATCGGATTGGACTTGCGCCAGACAATATCGTTCAGCACCCAGAAACCGATGTCCTGAAGCGACACGCCGACGCGGAAAATATTGTGATAGGAGCCGATGACCCACAGGGTGCCCGTTGGCTTGAGCACACGATGCGCTTCCGCCAGCCAGGCATGGGTGAATTTGTCGTACTCGGCAAAGGACGAAAACTGGTCCCATTCCTGATCGACGCCATCAACGCGGGTGTTGTTGGGCCGCAGCAACTCGCCTTCGAGCTGCAGGTTGTAGGGCGGGTCCGCAAAGATCAGATCAACGGATGCATCCGGCAGCTTGGAAAGCGCCTCGATGCTGTCACCGTTGATGATCGTATTGACCGGAAGTTTGCCTGACTGTCTGGCCTGTTTTCGCTTCGGTGCTGCCGGCTTCGAAACAGATTTTTTTGTTGCCGCGCGTGTACACGCGCGGC
>JBCBUN010000023.1:0-11499 GCA_039818145.1 Pseudomonadota bacterium | reverse complement strand
AAAACCTGCTTGATGGCACGTCTGTCCGCATGGATGACCGGCACGTCTCCAGCGTCTGCCAGCAGCGTCACCCGCGCGTCGTCCGCCCGGCCAGACACCATATGCATCGTTTCTTCGAACACGTCAGCGAGCACGACGTCCGCAAGGTCAAGCTTGTGCTTTCCTGCCTCGATTTTGGACATATCCAGAATGTCATTGATGACTTCCAGCAGATGCTGCCCGCTGGCATGGATGTCCGTGGCATAGTCTTCGTATTTGTCGGCACCAAGTGGTCCGAACATCTGTTTCCGCATGATTTCGGAAAAGCCGATGATCGCATTGAGTGGCGTGCGCAACTCATGGCTCATATTGGCCAGAAACTCCGACTTGGACCGGTTGGCAGATTCAGCTTTGGCTTTTGCCCCGGCATATTTTTCAGCCAACTGAACGAGCTGGCTTGCCTGCGCCTGAAGCGTGCGGCGTGATCCTTCAAGGTCTGTCACCGTTTCAGAGAGAACTTCGCCTTTGCGGATGAGCTCGGCTTCCTGATGCTTCAAAGCCGTAATGTCAGTGCCTACGGAAACAATGCCACCATCACGCATGCGCCGCTCACTCAGGTGTAGCCAACGGCCACCTGGCAGTTTTACTTCCAGATTTTCAGGGTCTGTGGCATCGGCCATGCGTCCTGGCAGCAAAAGCTCACCCTCAGCGCTGCGCAGATCTAGGTCACGGGCTGTGGTACCGGCAGGAACGGCGTCCCTGTTGATATTGTGAAAAGCGCGGAACTTTTCGTTCGCAAGAATGAGGCGACCCTTGCCATCCCAGAGTGAAAACGCTTCAGAGATGCTCTCCACCGCATCGCGCAGGCGGGCATTGGCCATGCGCTCGCGGGCCTCTGCCTGCTTTTGCTCGGTTATGTCGATTGCAATGCCCACCAGGCGCTGTGTATTTGCAGTCAGTCCGCGCCAGATCTGACCCTTGGCGCGAACCCAAACCCAGTCACCGGACGAGTGGCGCAGGCGGAACGTCGTATCATAGCCAAGTGTGCCACGGCGCACGCTGTCTTCGACCTCCTGGAGAATATGACGGTCTTCCGGGTGCACATAATTCATCACCTGGTCAGGGCTCAGACGCGCCGCGCGCGGCTGTTCGCCAAGAAGCGCGAACATGGGCGCTGACCAATACAACCGGCCTGCGGTCAGGTCCCAGTCCCAGATGCCGCACCGTGCACCTGCAAAGGCAAGCTCAAACCGCTGCTCACTGTCTTTGAGCGCGATGTCAGCCGCAGTCTTGCGTTCAATCTGGCGGACCATGCCGCCGCCAAGAACGCAGATGAAGAAGGAAGCCCCCGCCATCAGAACAAGATGAAACGGCAGTGTTGCGTACCAGTCTGCCAGGGCCGAGCGAATGGGGATAAAGACAGAGACCTGTTGGGTATTGCCGGTAACGACCGACCGCGCCTGTATGCCCGCTGACGCGCCCGGTGAGTATGTTGTGCCCGCCGGTTCGCGCGTGACCATCACACCGGGGCGTAGATCGAGAGAAGAAATGCGGGCGTCAAAAGACTGCGTATCAAGGGTGCCGATGGAAGCATCACCAGCCAGAGCCTTTGCAAGGGCTGTTGCATGGCTGTTCGCCTGCGCAAGGCCCGCCTGATAGTCGGTGCGCAGCTGCCATGCAGCAATGCCATTAAACGCGACCAGCACAATGGCAGAAAACAACAGGGCCCAAAGACGTGCACGGCTCTCATCAGCATCAGGTCGCTGAGCAGTATCCGTCGTTTTATCGCGAGAAGAGAATATGCCCGCACCCCAGCCGACAATGCGACCACCAAGGCTTTGCTGTATGGGCGCCATCGGACCGGTGGATGTTGAGATTGGTCCGGTAAACCGCGCTTCGCTCATCGTCCCTGTGCTCCCCGCGCATGGGAACTGAAACAGTCCCCGCAGGCTGACTTCAGCCCACCCCACAATGCGAATCGTTACTGATGATTCGCAATGTGGAGTCCGGCTGTCCACAACGGGCGACAGGGCCGCGTTAACTTTTCGTTAAGGGGCTGAATTGTGTGGCGGTTGAGACTCACGATTCGCCACTCGCGAATTCCCAATACTGAATTTCACATCTTCTGACTCGCGATTAGCCACTACGCGATCATCCGCGTCGCTATCTCATAGACGTCTTCTGACAGTTTTCCGCCATCCAGCAAATCACTTACGGAGCGCACTGCTTCGGATTTGCGAGCGTCAACGTAGACACGCCAACTCTTGAGTGTGCCGAGCAGGCGGGCCGCGACCTGTGGGTTGATTGGGTCAAGATCACGGACGACCTGCGTGAGAAGGCGATAGCCACTACCGTCGGCTGCGTGGAAACGGACGGGATTTGATCCGGCAAACATGCCGATGAGAGATCTGACGGTGTTGGGTCGTTTCATCGAGAAGCCTGAGTGTTCCATAAGAGCTTCTACGGTTTGGCGCGTGTCCGCCCGGGACGATACGGCCTGTAGTGAAAACCACTTGTCTAGAAGAAGGGGATCACCGGCTGCGCGTTCGTAAAATGCGTCAAAGGCGGTTTGACGTTCCTCACGCTGCATGTGTGTAAGCGTTGCCAGTGCCGCTTCCATATCGGTCATGTTGTTGGCAGAGGAAAACTGTACGGCTGCAATCCGCGCAGCGTTCTCATTGCCAAGACCTGCGTAGAGTCGAAGGCATGCGTTCTTCAGGGCGCGGCCACCTGCCTGTTCTGCATCTGGGCTGTAAGCTGCGTTTGACTGAAGCTGGGAGTATCGATCCAGCAACAGGTCGCCGAGTTGGTCTGCAACGGCAGACTGAAGGTGCTTTCGTGCATTGTGCACGGCGTCGGCATCTACATTCTGACCGATATGCTGTGCCAGCTCCGCCTCGCCAGGGAGGTCAAGCATCATGGCCGCAAATGCCGGCTCAAGACTGTCGTCCTCCAGCACATGCCTGAGCGCATCTGCGTATCGAGTGCCCCGTCGCGGTTTGTCTCCGGCGCTGATGGCGCGTGTCGTATTGACCAGAAGTTCACGGGCATAGGTCTGGCCAGCTTCCCAGCGTGCGCAAGGGTCCGGGTCATGGGCCATCCGAAACAGCCAGTCTTTGTCGCCACCATTTGTGGTGAGCTTTACAGGCGCAGAGAATCCGCGAAGGACGGAAAGGACCGGCGGTGACGTGACCTTCTCAAACGTGAATGTCTGTTCGTACCCCGTCAGCTCAACAATTGCCTCAGTCAGCGCGTCGCCGCCGGTGTGCGCGTTGGCGAGATGCAGAGGGAGGCTTGTGCCGTCCTCGCCGATCAGACCCATGGCAAGAGGAATATGCAGCGGGGCTTTGGCGCTCTGGCCTGGTGTTGGAGCGGTCGATTGCGCAACGGTTAGGTCGAAGGTTTCATCAATCGGTGAGTACTTTCCCGACACGACCAGTTCAGGAGTGCCAGCCTGATCATACCATCGCTTGAATTGCGAGAGGTCACGACCAGAGGCGTCTTCCATCGCTGATATGAAGTCTTCGACGGTGGCAGCGCGCCCGTCATTCTTCTCAAAATAGGTGTCCATCCCATTCCTGAAGGCATCAGGACCAATGAGCGTCTTCAACATGCGGACAACTTCAGCGCCTTTTTCATACACGGTCGCCGTATAGAAGTTGTTGATCTCGATGTAGCTGGACGGCCGCACCGGGTGAGCCAACGGCCCTGCATCTTCGGGGTATTGGTGCGCCCGAAGCGTTTTGACATCCGCAATGCGCTTGACGGGCCGCGAACGCATATCGCTGGAAAACTCCTGGTCACGAAAAACCGTGAGGCCTTCCTTCAGGCAAAGCTGGAACCAGTCCCGACATGTGACCCGGTTGCCGCTCCAGTTGTGGAAATACTCATGCGCGATAATGGCCTCGACATTGGCATAGTCCGTATCAGTTGCCGTGTCCGGACGCACCAGAATGTATTTGTCGTTGAAGACATTGAGGCCCTTGTTTTCCATGGCCCCCATGTTGAAGTCCGAGACGGCTACGATATTGAAGACATCAAGGTCGTATTCCCGACCGAACACCTCTTCGTCCCATGTCATGGACCGCTTGAGGGAATCCATCGCGTAGCCTGTGCGGTCCGCCTTCCCGTGCTCTACATAGATGCCCAGCGAGACGTCTCGCCCTGACATCGTAGTGAAGCTGTCAGATACGCAATCAAGATCGCCCGCGACCATGGCAAACAGGTAGGCAGGTTTGGGATGCGGGTCATGCCATTGCGCAAAGTGGCGACCGTCTGGCAGGTCACCTAGTGCAACCTTGTTGCCGTTGGCCAACAGGATGGGGCACTCAGACTTGTCTGCTTCAAGACGAACTGTGTAGACGGCCAACACATCCGGACGATCAGGAAAATATGTGATGCGTCGAAAGCCTTCTGCCTCGCACTGTGTGCAGTAAACGCCATTGGAACGATACAATCCGGTGAGCGACGTATTCGCCTGTGGGTCACACTGGGACTCGATGACAAGCTCATGCGGCTCCACCGTCACATCACTCAGCGTCAATTTTGAATCGGAAATCGTGTAAGCGTCAGGACCAAGCAGCCGTCCATCCAGAGAAACAGAAATGAGCTGCATCCGTTCGCCATCCAGCTCGATGGTCGTGGTTGCATCGGCATCGGGATTTGGCTTCAGCTGTGTTGTCGCTGTTACCCGCGTAGCTGTCGGTGCCAACTGAACGTCGAGCGCGACTTTGTCCACAAGCCACGGCGGCGGCGTGTAGTCAGCAAGATGTACTGGTGACGGGGCAGGGGGCATGGCGGGCGACGTGCCCTCGGTCAAAGCGCTCAACGTATTTCCACTGACTATTGTACAATTCGCGTCCAAACAACGGACGCGTACTATAGGCGACCGGATGCAGGATAAAAGGCGAACTTGCTGGCGCTACGCGACGGTTTCTTCAGAAAGACCTTCAGGGTCCTGCTCAACTGCTTTGAGCGTCTGTTTGGCGTCCTGAATGAGGCTCATCAGCTCGTTGGAAATGTTCTCGGGCTGATCTTCTGCATAGCCCACGAGCTCACGGGTCAGCCGATAGAGGCGAATGCTGCCTGAAATGAGACGCGCCTGGAATTCAATGCGCTCCGGATAGAGGTCATATTCAGAGCCTGGTACGCGCCAGCCGCCCCAGTCGTTTTCACCCGTGACCACAATTGGATAAGTGCCTGGATGTGGGTGATGGCTGCATTCGTCAGGCTGTTGCCATTTATTTTTGCCACGCATGACACGCCAGTTCTCGCCGTCATAGCCGGAGACTTGTTCGGACGTAGCTTCACTGGCCAGTTCTTCCGCACCGAATTCGCGGCCAAGACCCACGTCATAGGTGATGCGGATTGGTTCTTCCACGTCCTTCGCCCATTGCGGCAATACATGCTCAATCTGAGCCCAGGTGCCGACGGGCTTGACGTAAACGCGCTGGTTCTTGTGGAACTGCGCCTTGGCCATGGTTCTGCTCCGCATACGGTAAAACAAAGGTCTGTAACCGTATGATCGTGGCACAACCCGAGTTAAGGGTGATTTAAGCCAGTCTGTTGAATTGGCTTTGATAACGGCCAAAAATCCCGGTCATGCTGACTTTTTGGATCCGGGCAAGATGCTTTTGAGCCTTCCAATGCCAGCGTCGACCCCACTGCGTGCATCCGCCAACAACGTATATGCGACAGGTACGACAACCAGCGTGAGGGCCGTGGATGACGTCAGGCCGCCAATGACAAGGAAGCCCATTCCGTTGCGGAACTCGGCACCCTGACTGACTGACATGGCCACCGGAATCATGCCGCAGATTGTTGACAGCGCTGTCATCAGCACCGGGCGAAGACGGACCGGCCCCGCCTCCCGCATAGCCTCCCGTGCCGACATGCCACCATCATGCGCCTGGTTGGCATAGTCGATGAGGAGAATGCCGTTTTTCATCACCAGTCCCATAAGGGCAAGCAAACCGATCTGAGCAAACATGGTCATGGTCTCACCGGCCAGATAGATCGCGATGAATGCGCCCACAAAAGAGAGAGGTGCGGTCAACATGATGACCATTGGCTGGGTGAAACTATTGAACTGGCTTGCCAGGATCATGTACAGCGCAACGAGCGCAAGCATGAAAGCAAAGCCGATAGCTTCTGTGGTTTCTTTCATGCGTTTGGCTCTGCCTTCCGCTGTCACGTTGTAGCTTTGCGGCATGCGAGCGGAGGCAATGATACGTTCAAACTCCGCTGTCGCGTCACCCATAGCAACGCCGGGGCCAGTATTTGCGAAGATTGAAATTTTGCGAGACCGGTTTGACCTATCAATCTGTGCGGGCCCCGCTTCAACATTGAAGGCGGCCAAGTTCGCAAGATCGATTAGCTCGCGGTCTGACGCGCGCACCTGAATGAGTTCGAGCTGGTGCAATTCATGCCGCTGATCTTCCTCCAGCCGGACACGAACGTCATAGCGTTGACCGTATTCCTCGAACGTCGCCACATCAACACCGCCGACAAGGGCACGTACCGTGTCGGCCAGTGAACGGACAGGCACGGAAAGGTCGGCTGCACGTACACGGTCTACAATGACCTGCACCTCAGGCTTGCCCTCCTCGAAGGAGGTTTTGATGTCGCGGAAAATACCAGCTTCCCTCATGCGAGATGAAATCAGATCCGTGCGCTGGCGCAGCACATCAAGGTCTGGACCTGAAATCGAGTATTCGAGCTCAAAGTTGGTAAAGCCGCCGCCGGATATCCAAGGAACATCCGTCAAGGAAATGTGGGTTGCTTCGGGGGCGGCCTTAAGCATGGCGGCACGGGTAGCATCCATGATGGGAATGAACCCTACATCTCGATCAGCCTTGGCTGTTAGGGCGATGTAGAATGATGCCTGGTTGACGCGCTCCCGGCTGTCACCGCCGACGGTAAAGAAGACCGACCGGACATTCTCAACCCGGCGGATTGCTGCTGCGGCCCGGCTCGCGACTTCGCGCGTTTGTTCGACACCTGCGCCAAACGGTAACTCGAGCTGACCCAGAAATTCCGAACGGTCAGCCCGTGTGTCAAATGCGGATGGTACAAGGCCGGCAACAAAAACGCCGAGCATCATGGTGGCCCCGGCAAGCAGAACGATGATCCAACGTTGTGCGAGGGCAAAGTCAAGAATGCGACCATAAATGACTTCAAGGCGCACATAGGCGTCGTCAAAAAACTGACCAACTCGCCCAAGACTACCGTCTTCGGTGTGCTCCAGAAAACGCGCGCACAGCATCGGCGTAAGTGTCAGCGAGCACATGAGTGACACACCGACTGAGAACACAATTGCCAGCCCGTACTGGAAGAAGAACCGGCCAACGATCCCGTCCATAAAGGCGATAGGAACAAAGACGGCGGCAATGGAAAGGGACCCTGACAGGACCGCCGGTCCGACTTTCTTCACGCCCAGCGAGGCCGCCTGCATGGGCGGATGGCCGTCCTCAAGCTGGCGGTGAATGCTCTCGAGAATGACGATGGCATCATCAACCAACAGCCCAACCGCAACGGACAGGGCCATGAGTGTCATCATGTTGAGCGTGAAGCCCATCACGTAGAAGGCAAAGAACGTGGAGACAAGCGCCGTTGGCATGGCAATGGCCACAATGGCAGTTGCGCGCACCGACAGAAGAAAGGCCAGCGTGACGAGCACGACAAGGATGACACCAAGCCCGATGTCGCCAAAGACGTCATTCACAGAATCTTCGATGAATTTGGACGTATCGCGGGCCGCAAGAAGACGCACACCTTCCGGGGCTGTTTTTCTGATCTCAGCCAGCTGCGCCCGAATGGCCTGGGCCACTTCAACAGTGTTGCGACCGGACTGTCTTCGTACTTCGAGACTTACCCCTGGCTTTCCATCCAGTTCGGCATATGACCGCAGGTCTTCCATGCCATCTTCAACGCGGGCCACATCGCGCACCCGAGTCGGCCCGGTCTCACGGAACGCGACAACGATGTCGCCAAACTCTGCAATGTTCTGAACTTCGCCTTTGGTCTTGACCGAAAATTCTGAGCGCAGACCGACCGTATCCAGACGCCCGCCGGGGATTTCAGCGTGTTCTCGGCGCACCGCGTCGATCACGTCCTGCGCCGTGACGCCGTAGGCGCGCAGACGCACTGCATCAAGCCAAATGCGTACCTCCCGGTCACGACCACCCACAAGCCGAATGGACCCAACGCCGGGAACACGCTGCAGCTGCTCCTTTACAACACGGTCTGCGTAGCGCGTAATTTCGCGAACAGGCATGTCGCCGGAAATCATGACCGACATGATCGGTTGGGCGTCCGGGTCTACCTTCTGCACGATTGGCTGGTCGGCATCACCCGGGAGATCACCCACCGCGAGAGAGACCTTGTCGCGCACATCCTGCGCTTTGACGTCCACATTTTCGTCGAGACCAAACTCGATATTGACGGCGCTGTGACCTTCAGAACTGATGGACCGCAGGCTTTCGATGCCTGAAATCGTGTTGACCTGTTCTTCGACAGAATCCGTGACTTCAGTTTCAATGGTCTCCGGCGCAGCGCCCTCAAGTAGGGTCGTAACCGAGACATATGGAAACTCGACGCGGGGAAAGAGGTCGACGCCGATACGGCCAAGAGAAATCCAGCCCAGCACAACAAATGCGCCGACCAGCATGACTGCAAAGACCGGGCGTCGAATGGAAACGTCTGAGATCCACATGGTTCTGCTCCCGCCTAGGCCGGCTCGTCGGTTGCCACTGAAGCGACCGGTTCCCCGGGGGCAGGCACAATCACCGGATCATCCTCAACCAGTGTCCGGAGCCCGGGGCCCGAGAGAACTTCAACCCCTGCAGATAACCCCTCCAGCACAACGACGCGGTCAGCATCCAACTGGGCAGTACGCACGGGCCTGCGCTTGGCAGTCCCGTTTTCCTCCACGAAGACATATCGCTGATCTTCAAAACCAAGTACGGCACCACGTGGAAGGGTCAGGACTTCACGGGCAGGTGGATAGATCATGGCGCGCGCAAAGGAACCCGGCTTGATGCGATAGTCGTCATTGGCGATGCCAATACGCACTTCGATGGTCCGCTTCACAGGATCGATATAGTCATTGATTCGGTGGACTTCGCTTTCGAACTCATCATTCAGACCATCTACGATGACCTTGGCGCGCGTGCCGACGTCAAACTTTGACAGGTGAACTTCCGGCACGTCCACGATGGCCGCAACGATATGAATTTCCATGATCTGAACAACGCCGGATGGTCCCATCATCCCGCCGCCGCCCATACGGGTAGCCATAAATGTTCCCTCATGCACATTGCGAGCGGTGATCACACCATCGAAGGGAGCTTTGACAATGGCATCTTCCAAAGCCTGTTTGATCTGCCCAAGCTTTGCCTCTGCAATGCCAAAACGCGCCTGAGCAGATTCATGGGCGGCACGGGACTTGTCCAAAGCACCGGACGAGGCGTTGCCACGCTTGTGAAGCTTGGAGATTCGGTTGAAGTCGCGGCTGGCTTGTTTCGCGGTTGCCGACGCCAGCTTCAACTCGTTTTCAAGCTCGGAGACTTTCAGTTTGAGTTCGGTGTCGCGTGTGCGGAACAGCGGCTCATCCTTAGAGACACGCTGCCCGACCCGGACGAAAATTTCTTCAATGATGCCATCAACTCGGGGACCAAGGTCCGTGCTTTGCAGCGGCGCCATTGTGCCGGTTCCGACTATGGGCTGCTCGATACTTATCTGCTCCACAACCGAAGACGCCATGATGACCGGATCCGGTGTCGTTTCCTGGCTGGCAGCGTCACCGCCACCTTCACCACAGGCGGAAAGCGCAACGGCCAGCGCTGCCGCGCTCAGGAGAGATGCTCTGGTGCTCGTCATCATCATGTCCCGTTGATTCTGGCTGAATCGCCATCACCCAAACTGTACTTTTGTATTCACGCATAATATATCCATGGATACAATATGCTGGGCGTTTTTTGATCAAACCAAAACCGCCTGTATTGCCGGGAAAGATGATGCCGAAAGCCGTTACTCACGCGGAGCGCGCTGCCGCAGACATGACAAACGAGCTCAGCCTTGAAGGAGAGTTCGCCTGGTCTGTTTACGATGTTCAACGGCTGATTGGCCGCCTGTTCGACAGACGCATGCGTGAGATAGGTCTGACGCAGGCCCAGGGGCGAGTGCTTGCCGCATTGAGGCGACGTGACGGCCAGATTCAGACAGCCCTCGCCGATATGTTGGATATGGAGAGGGCACCGTTGGGGAAACTGGTGGACCGGCTGGAAGAAGCTGGTTTTGTCAGCCGCAAATCGGACGCGCAGGACCGGCGTGTGAAGCGGGTCTATCTCACACCAAAATTTGCATCGGTAGCCGCAGAGATGGTCTCTCTTGGCGAGGAGATTTTTGGTCCGGCACTGCAGGGCATTTCAGTCGCTGAGTTGGAGCGCGTTACAACCTCTCTGCTGCACATCAAGACCAATCTCATGGCTCTTGATGAGGCCAACGGCGAAACAGCGACCTAAGCTCCCAATTCTGCACTAAACCGCTTGCAATGCAGCATGACAGGCTGACGCTACGTCAAAGCCGTCTGGGCACGCGTAATCCCAAAAATGCCCTTTTCATGGCCTTGCCGCGGGCTAGTTTTTGCCTCAGAAAACAAGGGCTAGCGCTCTTTCGACAGTCGTCAGAGTGCCACACGAGGTTCCAACAAAGCAGACGCGCCAGTCCGCAATTCAGGATTGTTCAAGCGCGCATGTACGAAATCAGCAGGGTTGAGGAAATAGATCATGAATTTTGATTTCTCCGATGACCAGAAGCTCCTGAAAGACCAGGCAGCAAAATTTCTGGCGGACAAATGCAAACCAGAGGATGTGCGCAAAATCCTCGAGAGCGATGCGCCGTATGACAAGGCGCTGTGGCAGGGCCTTGCCGAGATGGGCTTCCTGGGAACAACGATCCCTGAGGCGTATGGTGGACTTGGACTTGGCTATCTCGAGCTCTGCGTAATTGCGGAAGAACTGGGCCGCGCCTGTGCGCCGGTACCGCTGTCATCATCTGTGTACCTTGCGTCTGAGGCAATCAACCGCTTTGGCTCAGAAGAGCAAAAACAGGCTTGGCTGCCGAAGGTCGCTTCTGGCGAAGCCATCGGCTGTTTCGCTTTTGCTGAAGGTGTGCAGGCGCCAACCGCGCGCACCATCTCCACCACTTTGTCAGGTGGCAAGGTGTCGGGCACCAAATTGCCCGTTGCGGATGGCGACGTAGCAGATTTTGCTGTTGTCGTTGTGAAAACCGGATCCGGCTCAAGCGAAGGTGACCTGTCACTTGCTCTGGTAAACCTAAACGGCGCTGGTGTTTCCCGCGAAACCGTTTCCACGATTGATCCTACCCGCAGCCATGCGACCATTACCTTTGACGGTGCTGCCGCAGATCTGCTGGGCAAGGAAGGTGATGGCTGGTCCGCAACGCAGGACGTCATGAACTGTGCAGCTGTGCTCTTTGCATTCGAGCAGCTGGGCGGCA
>JBCBUN010000022.1:0-11518 GCA_039818145.1 Pseudomonadota bacterium | reverse complement strand
GTGACCGTCTCAGCAGCCAAGGGCGCATCGTCCCAGTCCACCACCTGACCGATGCCAGCGACGACAGCGCCAAGGCTAATCGCTGTTGACGGCTCGGCCAGCCGTTCTCGAAATTTCCGCCATTTGCTCATCGTGCATTCTCCAGTTTGATGAGGCGCAAGTCGTGCCCCTCCTGCTTTTCGATGACCCTCCCAAGGCGAAACCAGACCGCACCACCAACCAGCAAGTTGGCGGCCGCGATCAATCCGATAACCGTCTCTGCGCTCTCCATCACCACGCCTTCACGTACTTGCCCGCGACATAGACGCCACCAGCGGCCACGCCCCACTTGGCCAGCGTGCCCACCTTGTCCAGCGCTTCGTTGCCCTGCCAGATGGCAGCGACACCCAAAGCGCCAGCGGTAAGAATGAATAGTTTTGTCATGCCCTACCCCACGAAGAACCGGTGCGCACCGATGGTAGCGACCTCGCGCATATTGCGGTTCCAAGACGGATCAACCGCCTTGGTGTGATAGTGGTTCGAGCCGCCGGTAATGTCGGCCAGCACGCCAGACACGGCCGCCTTGGCAATGTCGATGCAGGTCCGATAGATGGCGCTGCCTTCAGGCGTCTGGGCCTTAGCCAAGTCGCCGTTGTGGTCGTTCGCATTCCACATGCTGAACTGCCATGGCTGCAAACACACGGCGGCCGCAGATCCGGGCCAACGCGGATCCGCCACCCGGTTCATAATCACATTGGCGACGGCATGGATGCCTCGCTCGCCCTCCCCGCGCGCCTCACCGAATAGCGTCCAGGCCAAAACCTGTTCGTCATGGCTCAAATTTCGATAGATGGCATACGGGTCTGAACTCACCGGGCCGGCCGTTTCGATCACGCCTTCAATTCCTGTGAAGAAGTCCCGCAGCGAGAACCCCGGCCGAGGCGGATCTACGCCGTCCGATGATGCAAAGCCGCTGAACAGATCCGACAGGCTGAACCCGGTGCCCGGATCCTGCGCACCGGCCGTGTTGCCAGATCCACCCGCTGATGGCGTGCCGCCAGACTGGCCGCGTGTCGCCAGATATGCGCCGCCACCGATCAGACCCAGCGCCACCACTGCAAGAAAGATTTCAGTCATAGATAACCCTCACTTGAGATCGTATGTGCAATGCAGCCGCAGGCCACTGCCACCGGCATACCAGTGCAGCGCCTGCCCGGCTGGCAGATGAAGCTCGCCCGCCCAATTGAAAGTGTGTGGCCCACTCTGGCCCAAAAAGAGTTCCGTCGCGCCAATGCGAAAAAGCAGTAGCGCATTGTTCGTGTACCAACCAATGGTGCGAAGAATGATCCCATTGGCGTTTCCAACGTCAGTCACGATGGTCTGCGACCCCGCACCGCCCGGTGCCAATGCATACGAACTTTGGCCTAGTACGAGCTTGCTCATGTCCATGCCTCCACGATGCCCGTCACACGTACAGCGGCCGTGCTCGGATTGTGAATGAACAGCGCCGCGCTGGTTTCAAAGCGTCGGGTCTCACCCGGTGAAATTGGCAAGCCAATGCGCCCCGCCGCATTCACCGAGCGGACCCAGACAACCCCTGCCCCATCGTTGTAAAGCTCCACGGCTTTGCGGTTTGCGTTCGCCGCACCAAGAACCGTGCTCGTGCCACCTGCGTTCACGCTCACATTGATTTCCGATGCTGCCAGCGAGTGGCGAACCGGGAAGACCGGCGATGTCGGATCTACCTTGATCGCAAAGGGGGTGTTCGCGGCCGTCGGCTCGACTGGCAACGCACCACCGAGAAGCGACAGCCGGTTATCGTGGATCCGGCCCATGCCGTAGCCCAGCACGATTTGCAGAACGTCCGCACCGCTGGTGTTTTCAATCTGCACCTTCTCAAAGCGTTCACCATTGGACGTTTCTAGTCCGATGCCCTGCGCAAAAAACTGTACGTACTGATCGCCCAGGCGCACTCGAAAATCCGTATGGGAAGCGTCAAAGCAATAGAGGAACGTCCCCACCACATTGAAGACGCGCGTGTCTCCGGGCTGGATGTCAGCGACGATGCTGTAATAGTCGGCCGTGCTCATACGATCTTCACTCCATTGCCTGCGAAGATGACGAACGCGACCATCACGACGCCTGCCATGATTAGGGCGTTGTTTGCGATCTTCTCTGCATCGTTGCGGCTGCGGTCGATGACGGTGTTTGCGAGTTCAAAGGTGCTCGTGGCATTTGTGTCGATGCCGTCAACCAACTCACTTCCCAGCCCGATCAACTCACCGGCGAAGTCCGCGCCGAATTGCAGGATCTCTTCAAGGACCTCTTCCGGCACCGCATCAATCGTGACGCCGGACACGCCAGAACCCAGCGTGATTCCGGCACCACCCGCAACGCGCTGATCGAACGTGTTGACCGTCGTTGTCGTGTTGGTGACGTTCGAGGACGCCGAAGAGGATGACGAGCGACGGCTCATGTCAGGGCCTTCCGCAGTTGAAATTCACGATCCGAATAGCCGAAGCCTTCCAGCCAATCGGCCCACTTCGCCCGGCTCGTATGGACGCGGGCCGAAACACACCCAAGAGAGCGTGCGTAGTCTTCCATGGCGCTCAGAACGGGAACGCGCATGTTTGCCCATGGGAGCAGCGAGCGGGCGGCCACAAAGACCATCTCGCGCTTGCCGTGGATCTCTTCGATCCGCCACAGGAACACTGCCAGCAGCTTCCCTGAAGCCTCGTAACGCCACACAGTCGCGGCAAGGTCGCCGCGCTGCATTTCTCGCTCGTACCAGTCGTCCGGCATGGGATCCGCGTCAGTCGGCCGGAATGCCTCATGGTCGAATGCCTTCCCGATTTCCGGTGTCCACTCGTGAACGTCATCAGCTATGAGCGCGACAGAAGCCATATGGCTGCACCTCCGACACCAAGCCCGATCAGCAGCGGGATCATTGCGCCGCTGCCCGACGCCGTGCCCGTATTGAAATCACCGAACGGCCCCACATTGATGGGGATAGAGTTTGTCTGGATCGGGTCACTGCGAACCGTCGATTGCAGCGCCATCGGGACCGCCTGTTGCGCTCCCTTGGCCGCCTGTGCGACAGCCGGAAGTGCCTGAGCAAAAGCAGCGAAGGACATATGCTCGCCTCCCTACTTCAGCCCCTTGACGACAAACACGCCGAGCACAACGACACCCGCAACGATCATCATTGATGTTGCATTGATGGGGATCCCACCTACTGCGCGCGGCACGGCGTATGCGGCCGGTGTACCTGCAGCCGTTGCCTGCGCCTCATCGCGCAATGCGGCTTCGGCATGCAGCAGATCCAAGCGGCGATCAAAAGCAACGTCATCGCGCCAGATCTCTACCAGAGGATCCCAGATGCTTTCGAAGATCCCGCCGACCTCTGACCAGATGCCGCCGCTATCGGTTTCGAAAATGTCGTCCCCACCGTCGCGGCGCGGGTTCGGCCGGGGGATCGGCACCGCCCCATTGATGAACGTCATAGCTCTACCCTTGTTGAAGTGTCGCCACAGGCGCGCGCTTAGTCGCGCGCGCCAATGGTTTCGGTGAGGATGTCCACGCCGCCCACGGCTGACATATCCAGTTCAACCCGGAAGTCGCCAACCGGATCCCCTGTTGATGTCCGCATCGGCAAGGCGTCTGGCAGATCCCCGGTTGCGTCAAAGACGACATGCGTCCAGCCGGCCTGCGGTGTAAGACCGTTATCGTCCAGGCGCGAATGAATGGACGCAGGCGACACATTCACAACTTCGGTGTTGTCCCGCAGGATCTTCACCTTGTTGATGTCGGTGTTCAGCAGATGGATAGCCGCGTACGGATCCACCTTTGGAGCGGGCCACGTATTGGCGCCCGTCGCCGTCACCGGAAGGTTGAACGTTTTCACCTTCTTGATGGTGCCCATGTTCGCCCGTGCCGGTGACCAGATGGCCTCCATGGCCAAACGAGGATCCACGGCCGCATCAGCCAGTTTCACTTCGATCTGACAGATCGAAATGTCAGCCATGCCCCACGCATAGGCTTCCACCTGCGCTGCACCTTCGCGGTGCGGCTCCGCAAGATAGATGGGAAGATGACCGTCTTCGAAGGTTTTGCCGTAGAGCGCATTCAGCGCCACCAGCGCGGCAGGCGTGTAACGGCGCTGCACTTTGCCTTCGACCTTGATAACGATTTCCTCAATGTCTGAGATGACCTGCGCCTGCGTCATAGGGATGGCACCGCGCGAGCAGAGGATGTCGAATTTCTTGTACGTGCCAGAGGGCGGTACATCGAGCGTCGGCCGCTGGCCGGGTGCTACACCGCTGAAGTTTGACACTGGGATGAGATGACCACGCATCTAGTTTGCTCCGTGTTCTGAGTGATACAGGGGCGACGGCTGCGACTAGCTGTCGAAGCCGTTGTGCGCGTCACCAATCAGGGGATAGTTGCGGCCGAAGCTCATCAGCAGGCCCGCTGCGAGGACACCGGCAGCCACAAGAGCCACCATTTTGATATCTTTGTTCACTGTTCCGTCTCCGAGGATTGCTCAAAGAAGCCCGGCAGCCAGTACGTGGTCAGCGCCCATACGAGGACGCCGCCAATCACCGTTGAAATCACCAATTTGCTGTCGATCTTCATGAAACGAAAAAGGCCCGGCATCGCGCCGGGCCTCCAGAAAAACCGCATTTCCGTACGTACGGGATCAGGCTTTCGCCGCGACCTTCTTTTTCACCGTTTTTGCCTTCGGGCGGGCTTTGGGCCGGGCCTTGGTGGCTGTCTTCGTACGGGGCTTTGGGGCCGGTTTGCTGCCCGGATGGCGGGTTTCCCCGTTCTGGATCACCGGCCCTTCAATCCGTATGTACTGGCCACGTTCCAGCTTCATCAGATCATCAGCTTTTTTGCCGATCATCTGGGCGATGGGCTGGCGTGCGTTGGCGTATGGCAGGGCAAAGCAGTAAGTCACGGCCGCCTGATCTCTGAACCGCGCACCAACGTCCTGCGGCCGCTGTGAGATCCCGACAATCTCAACGCCGTAGTGACGGCCCTGCAGGATCAACTGGCGGAAGCCTTCGCGGTCGGCACGCTGTTGGTCTGAG
Organism: Pseudomonadota bacterium; assembly: GCA_039818145.1. GTDB lineage: Bacteria > Pseudomonadota > Alphaproteobacteria > CGMCC-115125 > CGMCC-115125 > Pyruvatibacter. The sequence goes on along the minus strand of JBCBUN010000022.1, from coordinate 6,446 downwards.
CTTGAATAGGCTTCGGCCATTTCGTCGATCATCAGGCAGATCTTGCGGCTCGTGCCGCCAGTCCTGTACGGCTCCTGAACGACCATCAGCGCCCGGGAGAGCGCTTCGAGGGCCTGCCCGGTGCTGAAAGTCGGCCGCCATGCGATCTTGAAACCGGTCGCCATGCCTTCGGATATGGCGTGCTCGACCTGGGCGATTGTGGTCACAGGTTTCCATCCGGGTTCAAGGCCCCAATCCCCGGCCGGATCCAACGCGATGACATGAGAAAACTCGGCCGCCAGTTCTCGTGCCAGCGTCGATTTCCCGGATCCGGTCATGCCCCATATGGCAACTCGTTTAGCGTCCTTCATCGTCCACCCCTGTTACTTCCTCAGCCACCACAATGCGGCCGGGTCCGGCGTTGTCATTTGCAGCCGGTGCCATGGGCGATGGATCCGCCGCAGGCTGTTGCTGCTGTTGTTTCTGGATCTGTCGCGCGACGTATTCCGTACGGGCACCCATCACGCGCGGCACGGTGAACGCGCCAATCACGACCACGCGCTGCATCCACTGGCTTTCCGGCCGCAACAGAAAATGAAGGGCCGGCACGTCTTCAATGGTTTCATAGAGCGCGTCTGACGCTGACCGCGCGGCGGGATCTGCCGGATCTACTTCCAGCGATTTCAACGGCGGTTCACCCATCATCCCGATGGCGACATTTGGGACGGCCCACAGCCCCCGGAAGATCTCAAAGAACGAGTTCTTGTCGATGGCGGCCGCTACCGGCTGCGGTGTCGGTCCGGGAGCATCGGCCGTGCCGCCCTGCTCTGCCTGTCGCTCTGCATCCAAGCCCGGCATGTGGAAGATCTCGGCCGTCTTGTTGTCATTGGCGGCCGGTTCAGAGGTAGTCGTCGTAGCTTCCGCTGGTGCGGCGCTCTGGCTCTGCGTTGTCATTCGCAGGTGCTCCCTTCTCGTCTTCAGATGGTTGATTTTGCTGCGCCAAGAATGCTGTCAGCAGATCCCGGCTTTCCGCATGTCCGAGGTTCGCTTTCCGGCCGCAGCCCACGCCCTCGATCTGGCCGTTGCAGTTCCAATAGCCCTTGTTGCCCTTGTCGAGCCGAATGGCGACACGGCTTTTGCAATACGGACATGTGTCCTCACCGATCACGCGCCGCTCATGGGTCTGTTTAGTCAACGTCGCCTCCTTTCTTTTTGAACGCTCCGAAGATCACCGACGCGTCACGCCGTACGAGTTCCTTCATGGCGTCGGCTTCGTCCGCTGCTCTGGCGGCCCGTTTCATGTCGGCCGCGAGTTCCGCACCCGTACGGGATCCGGTCGCTCTGTCAGCAGCTTCCCGGTAGATCCTTCGTTCTTTGCGCGGTCGCTTGGGTGCGAAGTCTTCCGGCCGGTGCGGGCTGCTGGCGTGGTGACTGTCAAACCATCGCTCCACGCCCTCCCTGCCCTCATCTCTGGCGATATCAAGCAACAGGCCGGTTGCTTTAAGCTTCAGGACGAAGGCCCAGCGGACGCTATCGACGGTGTAGAGACACCCGGCTTCAGTGTTCATGACTTCCCCTGTTTCTGGATCCACGCGCTCGCCGCCCTCCTCGCCGTCCAATGCAAGGTCGAGATCCTCTTGCGGGTGCCGCAGGTCATAGCGCTCGCGAAGCCCCCGGCTGTAGGTGAGATGGCGTGCGCCCTTGAACGCTTCGGCGTAGCGCTGGAAATGGATCCCGGCGAGATGGTCGCCATTGTCTGAGCGCTTCAGCAGATCCCATACGCTGCACCCGGCCGCGTCCTTCATCGGGCCTTTGGCTATTTCGTGCCCGGCGCCCCACTTGGCGACGTACTCAGCCGCAACGGTGCCGTTTGATGCCCGGCGCAGGTGGAAGGCGTGTACGTCGCTATAACCGCCCAGGCGCTCGACAATTTGCGACCAGCGGTCAAAGAGGCGTTGTTTCATGCGAAGCTGCGTGTGACGCCGTAGGGGCTGGTCAGTGAACAGCAAGACATGCAGGTGCGGGTGCCAGCCATTCTTGCCGAACGTCACCTCTAGCGCCCGTACGGTTCCCATGACGTCGAAAAATGCCTTGAAGCCTTTCCACCCCTTCCCGGCCTGCATCCGGGTCCACGCCTTCGTCACCAGCGCGCGGGTGTCAGCGGCCGCGTCGAAGGCGCTGTGCTGAATGGTGAACGTCGCCATATAGACGGCCCGGCCGCGCGCCTCATGGGCCTTCACAAGCTCTCTGACCTCATCGGCCCGGCGGCTGGCGATTTTCGCGCTGCATGTGGGGCACATCCATACGGATCCGCAGGTCTCAAGGCCCTTCCAGAACGCGCCCCCGGCGCTGTCTCGCCAGAGTTCGACCATTTCGCCCGTACGCTTCACGCCGCAGGAGTTCACCCGTTCACCGGGGCACAGGCGCGCAGCTTCCCGGCGCAGCTTATGCCGGTACTGCCGTGCCGTATCCGCGGGGTCCGAGTGAAACTCTGCTTGCGTGTCTATCAAGGTCACTCAAAAGCCCTCTTTGCGCATGCGCTGAAGGTCGCCCTGTTGGGCCAGCACACCGCAGATGAAGGCATGGTCCCGATGGAGGTTTTCGAGGTGTTGGGCTGCGTGCAGTTCAGCAATCGCTTCCCACTGAATGCGGGCGCGCTCAATTGGGTCGGCAACACCACGGCCAGCATCGAGCAGCGCGAGGGCTGTCTCCATTCGCTCATCAGCGATCTGTTTGAGCGCGGTCAAAGAGGCTTCGCCAATGGGTTTCATGAACACCCGACAGCAACACCGTTCAGCATGTTGATAGCTCCCAAGTTGTACGGTCCCGAGGGTCCGCAACCGCCCTGCTCGATTTGGATGATGAGGCGGCGGTTGCGGTTCCCTTGGGAGGGCCTGAGAACTGCCAACTTGCACTTCTCACTTGGGACGATAGCCACCAGATATTGTGCTGGGTCAACCTGCCTTGCGTTACATGCTGATTTCTTGGACTATCGCCGTGGATGATGAGGCGGCCCGATGAACACTCAAGAACTACTTGTTTTGGCCTATGAGCGGTCCGGTGCAAAAAGCTGGCGGAAGCTCGCACTGACACTTGTGATATCGTCAACCATGGTGAATGCCATTCGTAACGGCCAATCCAAGCCGGGAGACGAATTGTGCATTGAGATTGCTCACTTGGCAGGTGCGGATCCCTATACGGCCCTCATGCAGTTGAACGCCGAACGCTCCGAAGGAAAGGCCCGCCGCCTGTACGAGAAGGCCGCAAGGGCTGCCCAATCCCCAAGCATCGCTGCGGAGTGAACGTAGCCGGAACAAAGTAACGGGCAAGTCGTGCCCGCTTATATATTATGCGAACAATACTGCTGACGTCCTTTGTCAGGATGCGCCGGGACCGGCTGGCAGCTTAGGCCAAAAAAGCTATTGTGGCGCCACTGCCGCTCAATGCCATTTCAGTATCCCACCTGTTCAACCCTGAAAGCACTTCATGACCGAAACGACGCTTGCCACTGAAGCCGATCTTCGCAGCACCTACGCGGACCCAAATGATGCGGTGCTGGCAAAAGACATCCGCCATATCGATGCCCACTGCGCCCGCTTCATCGAGCTCTCGCCGTTCTGCGTTTTGGGAACGTCACGCAGCGATGGACTGGGCGACGTGTCCCCTCGCGGCGGCGAACCTGGATTTGTGCATGTGCTGGACAAGACGCATCTGGCGATGCCGGACCGTCCGGGAAATAACCGGCTCGATTCACTGACCAATGTGGCGCACAACCCAGCCATCGGGCTGTTGTTCTTTCTGCCTGGCGTCAATGAAATGCTGCGGGTGAATGGCACGGCGACGATCAGCAAGGACCCGGCCTTGATGGAGCGGTTTCTTGCCAATGGCCGCCCTCCTCTGTCGGTCCTCGTGGTCGAGGTGAAAGAGGCCTATCTGCACTGCGCCAAGGCGGTGAAGAGGTCGGGCCTCTGGGATCCTGAGGCACAGATCGAACGCAAGGATTTTCCAAGCCTTGGACAGATCATGCGGGATCAACTGGCGTTGGACATCGAGGCCGAGTTGATTGACCAGGCCCTCGATCAGGACGCCAAGGACAATCTCTACTAAGCAGTCCGCAGCATTTCCCGCCGGCACCTGACAGCTTGTTGTCAGATGCCATGCAGGCCATGCTAAAAAGTGACCGATGGTCGCTTTTGAAACCCTGCTGCGAGACTCCTGATGACCCTTCCCAACCTTCCTGCTTTTCAATCCGGAAACACCGCCGTTGTTACCGGCGGCGCCAATGGTATCGGCCTTGCCTGTGCGCAACAGATGGCCGACGCCGGGCTCAATGTGGCGCTGGTCGACCGTGACCCTGAGGCCCTCGCATCTGCGGCAACGCGAGTTTCAGGTGCGGGAAACGTTCTGACCTTTGAGTGCGACGTCAGTGATGCGGCCGCCCTGCACACCCTGGCTGACCAGGTATCAAGTGACCTTGGGCCCGTCAGCATACTCATGAACAATGCGGGTGCAGGTCTCAATCCGGGCAAGCCCTGGGAAAACGGGGATGGGTGGCAGCAGCTTCTTGGCATCAATCTCGGCGGCATTATCAACGGCGTTCAGGCCTTCGTACCCGGCATGATCGAAGCCGGCGCACCGGGCATTGTTATCAACACCGGGTCCAAGCAGGGCATTACGCTGCCGCCGGGAAACAGCGCGTACAATGTCTCTAAAGCTGGCGTAAAGGCGTTCACCGAGACGCTGGCTCACGAACTGCGCAACCTTGATGAGTGTCAGATCAGCGCCCACCTGCTGATCCCCGGTTTCACTTATACGGGGATGATCCAGCGGTTCCTTCCTGAGAAGCCACCGGGCGCATGGACGTCCGAACAGGTTGCGGATTTCATGTTCGATAGCCTTGCCCGGGGCGACTTTTACATTCTGTGCCCGGACAACGATGTGGATCGGGCCACGGACGAAAAGCGCACTGCGTGGACTGTCGGCGACCTGATTGAGAACCGACCCGCCCTCTCCCGCTGGCATCCGGATTTTGCGGATGCGTTTGAAGCGTTTATGAAGGGCTGAATCCAAATCCAGCCGGACCTGACCTCATGCCTCTCAAAATCGCCATCGTGCCTGTCACGCCGCTTCAGCAAAACTGTTCGCTCCTGTGGGACGACGAAAAAATGGTCGGTGCTGTGTGTGACCCGGGCGGCGATATCGGTCGCCTGAATGACGCCATACATGAAGCTGGTTTCAAGCTTGAAAAGGTCCTGCTTACCCACGGACATCTGGACCATGCCGGTGCCGCAGGAGAGCTGGCCAAGACGCATGGCGTGCCCATTGAGGGGCCACACAGGGATGACCTGTTTCTCATCGAGACGCTGCCGGAGCAGGCCTCGAAATATGGCATGCCGACTTACGACCTCTTTGAGCCGACGCGCTGGCTGGATCACGGAGACACGGTGACGGTCGGAGGGCTGACGCTGGACGTGATCCACTGCCCGGGACATACGCCGGGCCACATCGTCTTTCATCATGGACCGTCGCGGATTGCGCTGGTCGGCGATGTCATTTTTCAGGGGTCCGTCGGGCGCACGGACTTTCCGCGGGGCAATCATCAACAGCTCATCGATTCAATCCGTGATCGGCTGTTTACGCTTGGCGGAGAGACAGGGTTTGTCCCCGGGCACGGTCCCCTCTCGACATTTGAGTACGAGCAGAAGACCAACCCCTATGTTTCCGACGAAGTCCTGGGGCTCGCGTGAGTACACATCCCTTTGACCTGTCAGGTCGCATTGCCCTTGTTACAGGTGCCGCGCGCGGCCTGGGGCTTGAAATGGCGCGAGCGCTTGGCGCTGCAGGCGCGCATGTTTTTGTTGGCGGTCGCGACCCCGCAACGGTCACACTTGCGGCCGGCACGCTGACCGACGAAGGACTAAAGGCAACGCCCCTGCCCTTTGACGTCGCAGACGCAGATGCTGCCGCACAATCAATCGAGTGCATCATTGGCGAGCAAGGCCGTATCGATATCCTCGTGAACAATGCGGCTGCACGGGACCGGCGCGACCTATTTGAGTTTGAGCCCGACGCCATTAAGGACCTGTTGCAGGTTGACCTCGTTGCACCGTTTGAGCTCTCTCGGCTTGCGGCGGGGCACATGAAGACACGAGGGAGTGGGCGCATCATCAACGTGACATCGATTGCCGCGCATATTTCGCTGAAGGGTGATCCCGTCTATGGCATGGCAAAAGGTGGCCTAGCAGCAGCCACCCGTGCGCTGGCTGCTGAACTTGGCCCGAGCGGCATCACGGTGAATGCCATCGCACCTGGATTTTTTGCGACGGAATTCAACGCACCCCTGGTTGACGTTGAAGAGATCACCCAGATGCCACGAGATCGCTCATCTCTTGGGCGCTGGGGCCAGCCGAATGAAATCGGTGGCGCTGCCGTGTTTCTTGCGTCAGATGCTGCAAGCTACATCACCG
>JBCBUN010000021.1:0-11714 GCA_039818145.1 Pseudomonadota bacterium | reverse complement strand
TACAGCCGTGGAGGACCGGTCCTGTAAATCCGGCTTGGAGGCAGCGGGCGGCAGAATAGCCTCGGCTTCGGTGAGTTTGTTGCGCGCTTTTGACCAGACCTGGTCAGGGACCATCACATAGTCATGCAGTTCGATGCGGACCAATGATGTACCCGCCCGCGAGTCCGAGTTCACTTCCTTGATTTCAGGAACTTCGCGCAGGCGCTCTTCGATGGGCTGCGATATGAGGCTTTCCATCCGCAACGCGTCCGCACCGGGCATGAACGTCACAACAGTCGCAAAACGCCGGGTCAGTGCCGGGTCTTCCTGACGCCCCAGACTGGAGAACGCAAGCCACCCCGCAATGATGATGAGGCCCAGTGTCAGGGCTGTCAGGCGCGGGTTCCGATAAAACAGGTTCGACCACATATGCGTGTGCCGCCTTTGCTAAACGCTACTGGACGCTGGTTTGACTGATCTGGGCGGTGCTGTTGCCCGCCGGTGGCTCGACAATCCGCACACGCTGACCGGGGGCCAGGCGGTGCGACCCATCCACAACAAAAGCTTCGCCATCCTTGAGTGTGCCGCGCACAAAGGCCCGGTCTGCTTCTGTGTGGAGCAACTGCACCGTGCGGCGTTCAACAACCCCGGCGTTCTTGGGTGCCTGGGCAGCCTCGTCGCCGGTGGCTGTATCAGGCGCCACAACAAACAGCGCCCACAATCCACGCCGCCCCTCGGTGAGCGCTGCAAGCGGCACCCAGAAGCCCGGCTCATTCACCTTCTGCGTCAGGGTCACACGAGCAAGTTCACCGGCCCGCACCTGAGAGAAGGGTGCTTCAACAACAAAGATGGCGTTCACTGTGCGCGTCTCGGCATCAACCTCAGACACGACATTCGACAGGGCTGCGGGGTAAAGCTGTCCGCGCACTTCAATCTGATGGATTTTGCCGTCGTCCAGTCCAATCAACGCGTCCGGCGGAATGCCGATATGCGCTTCGAGGCTGGCGCTTTCCAGAAGGCGGAAGATCGGCTGCCCGGCATTCACCACCGTGCCTTCGTCCACCATGCGCGCCACCACGTGGCCATCATAGGGCGCCCGGATGGACGCAAGTTCGATGGCGACTTCAAGCGATGTGATGCTAGCCCGGGCACCGGCAAGTTGCGCTGCAATGGCTTGCCCCTCAAAGCGCGCCTCATCATAGCGCTGCTGAGAGACGTTTTTACGCTCAAGAAGTTTCTTCTGCCGTTCAACAGTCACCTTGGAGAGGGACAGACGTGCGCTGGCTTCGCGCTCCTGCGCGCGGGCCTGGGCCAGTTGTGCTTCAAGGCTGCGGATGTCGAGGGAGGCAAGAATGTCGCCCGCCTTCACCACGGCCCCTTCATCAACTGTGACAGAAGCAAGAAGGCCCGGACGTTCAAACCCAAGATTGCTGGAACGGCTGGCATTGATGCGCCCGGCGTATCGGGCCTGCACATCATAGGTGTCAGTCATTTCCACATTGGCGGTGACCACCGGCATCAACCGATCGCGGTCGATGCTCTGGCTGATCGCATCCGGCGCGCCGCTGAAAAAGAAAATCGTGGCGCCCGCTACCAACAACACGGCGATGCCTGCCAAAAGACGTCTGTTCACGCTCACACCCCACCCACTTTGCTGTCAGGCGATACATGCCGCCGTCAGCCACTGGTCAGTTACGCGGGACAACTCCAACCGGACCACAGAAGATCCAGATAGTTAGTTGCACCAAGCAACTTAGGTTGTCATGGTAGGTTGCTTCATGCAACGAACTAGACACCATTTTCCCCAAAAAACCGCGGGAAATGCCCGCTGAGGAGATACATGGGTGCGCCGGACCAGTTTTGCCAACTCTGATTGCACACTTGCCGGATCGCTCGAGATTATCGGCGAATGGTGGACGATGCTGATTATCCGTGAGGCTTTAACGGGTTACCGGCGGTTCGAGGACTTTCGCGAACGCCTCGGCATCGCCAGAAATATTTTGACGCGCCGCCTCCGGCATCTGGAAGCCAACGACATTCTTGAGCGGATTCAGTACCAGGATCGCCCGCCGCGCTATGAGTATGTGCTGACCCAAAAGGGCAAGGAGCTGGGCACAGCCCTCATGGCCCTGGCCCAATGGGGCAACAAATGGAAAACGGCCGGCGATACCCCTGCCCCCATTCGCTTCAACAGCGCTGAAACAGGGGCCCCACTGGAAGTGCGCATCATCGACACGGCCACCGACGAGCCCGTTTACTATAAGTCCGTAGTCGTCACCCCGCCCGACGGCATCACGCGGCATCCAGGTAAAGACAGCGACTGACGCAAGACCTAAGGTTTTTCCAGCGTTTCTGCCGCTTTTTCGCGTTTTCCACAGAAAAATCACTCTTATCCCGAGGCTCTCCCCACCCCTCATGCGGGGCTGGCATGGCGTGTGCTCTTTTACGTCCATCGGGCCCGGTCGGGGGCTTTTCTGTGCCGCAGCGGCACGGAAGTGTCCCGGATAAGCCCATCGGATCAATCAGGGACGCTTTCCTAGGACACATGGGAAAGCCGACAGCCAAAAGAGCGCGTATCCAATGACCAAAACGCGAGCCGCACGAGACCTTCTTGCTTACTGGTACCGGCTGTCAGCCGGCCGACAGGCCCCGCGCCGCGACGAGATTGAACCGCGCGACATCAAACGCCACCTGCCCGAAATGTTCATTCTGGAACTCGAACGGCCTGGCGTCTTTACATTCCGCCTGGCAGGCACGGCACTGTGCGCAAACTACGGCTTTGAACTGCGCAACGAAGAGTTCTCATCCCTCTGGCATGGTGAAAGCCGCGTCACGGTGACAAGCCTGCTGGAACGCGTCGTCGGCAACGCCGAACCGGTGCTGGTTGAGTTTGCCGCTGAGAGCATGCGCGAACGCAATGTGCGGTTTGAACTTCTGCTGCTGCCGCTTGCTGCCTCAAACGGCCGTCTGTCCCGCGTGCTGGGCTGCGTCGCGCCGCTGGAAGATCCCTTCTGGCTCGGCACCGACCCGATTGTGCGTCAGTGGACTGAAACCATTGAAGTGCTGGATGCCGAAGAAGGCGAGACCATTCCCATGACGGAACGCGTCGAGCTGGACGTGGAAGACGACACCCACGCACCGCCCGCCATCGCGTTTCGCGAAGTGCGCCCGTATCTGCGGCTGGTCAAGACAGACAGCTAATCCGCCTCACGCCCTCGCTCGTCAGGCTGATTTAGGACGCGTTTCTACGTTGGTATTTAGGTGAGTAAACTGTCTACTACTCTTGGCAGGGCTCAAGGCGACGGCGATGCAATACGGCGGAAAAAAATACGGCTACATTCGCGGAAGTGACGTGGGCCGGGACGGTATGTACATTGAGGTTGCTGATCATCTGAAGCCCGCAGAACCGATCATCGAAGTTTTTTACTCCGATGAGACGCATAAAATGCACGTAACACTTTTTGAGAAAGATGTCCCCTTGGAACTGCTGCAATGGGCTATTTCAATCGCGCAGGAGCAGTTGCCGCCACGTGCCTAGGATGCAGCGGGCATCACCAGTTCATCGTCAAAGTCGATGAGCTGAACGCGAAGCTCGTCCGCGCCCTTGGCACCTCTCAGGTCCACGCCACTGAGGGTGACGCCCCGCAGATCAGCGCCCCGCAAATCAACATCCACAAGAATGGCGCCGGTCAGGTCCGCGTCCCGCAGATCGGTCTTGAAAAGTGACCCGCCGGTGAGATCGATGCCGCGCATGTTCGCCTTGCGAAGATCACCGCCAGACAACACCGCGCCATGGGCCCGCACCGGCCACTTCTTGCCGCCAAGGCCACCTATGGGCATGGGCGACAGATCAGCATTCATCATCACCACACCATTGGCCTTGATGCCGGAGAGTTTGGCGCCCCGCAGGTCCGCAAAAGCCATGCGAGCCTTCCTGAGATGCGCGCCCTCAAGATCACTCATAGTGAGATTCACATGCGACAGGTTGGCGTCCGCCAGCACCGTATCGCGCATGTCTGCTGCGGGTAGTTTTGCACGCGCCGCTTCAAGACCGGTCGCATCAATGCCGCGCGCGGAAAGCTGGCGGCCATGCTGACCAAGACTTGCGACCCACAATCCATGATCCTGAATCATGTCTTCGATGGTTTCACCGTTGGCTGTGCGCTTCTGAGGAATGATGGCACCGGTCACATCCGCATGGGTCAACTCACTGCGGGTCACCTGGGAAGCTGTAAGATCAGCATCCTGAAGGATTGTGCCGTCGAGCACGCCTCCCACAAGCGTTGCACCGCGCAGGCAGCAGCCTGTGAGGTCAGCATCGGTCAGGTCACAGCCGGTAAAGATCACACCAGACAGATTTGAATCGCAAAGTCGCGTCTTGCGCAGCTTTGCATTGGTGAAATTGGCATCCGTCAGGTCGGTTCCGCTCAACTGCGCGCGCACGACACGCGCGCCTTCGAAATTCACTTCCCGCAATGTCGCACCGGACATATCGGCGCTCGCATCCATACCGTTGAAATAGGCGAGATTCCCGCCGCCATCCCGCGCCATGATCATGCCGTCGCGAATGTCAGCGCCTTCCAGATTGCAACCTTCAAAGTCAGCGCGGGCAAATGTTCCGCCGCGCAGGTCTGCCCGCATGAGATTGGCGCCGCGAAAGGAGGCACCTGTGAGTTCTGCACTGAAAAAATTGGCGCCCGTCAGGTCAGCGCCATCGAACTGTGCGCCGTCACCACTGACACCGACAAACTCGGCCTCGCGCAAATCAGCACCGCGAAAATCCATGTACTCGATGCATTGAAAAGAAAGCACCAGCCGCTGGCCGCCCTTGCGTCCGGTGATGAAATTCCGATGGCGTGCCAGGGCAATGCGCAGACTGCGTTCGTCCGGCCCTTCCTGCTTTGCCACAACGCTGGACGGCATGGCATCTGCCGCGCCAGCCTTGAGACCGACGCCCGGGCCAAGCGGCGACCGCGTCCGAATGCGGCCGCGCGTACCAGATGTCTTTGCTTTTTGATCGCCCATGACGTTGGCATTCCTCCGTTGAGGAGAAACTACAACCAAACACTACAGGGCAGGATAAGGCGGCGGCCCAAACTCGACTTAAAGTTACTTCTAATTTTAGCCAGTTCGGGCCGATGCCTATGCAGCGGGTTTACTCAGCAGCAGCAGCCGGTTCGCGGTCTTCAGCAATCTGAACATTTTCAGGTGCAAGCGCAGAACGACCGCGGATCATGTCAGCGGTCTTCTCCGCAATCATGATGGTCGGTGCGTTGGTATTTGCCCCGACCAATGTCGGCATGATGGACGCGTCTACAACACGAAGCCCCTCAACACCGCGCACTTTCATGCTCGGATCGACAACTGCCATATCGTCCGTGCCCATCTTGCAGGTTCCAACAGGGTGATAGAGCGTTTCGGCTGTTGCACGGATCCACGCATCCAGCTCTTCGTCTGTCTGGACATCCGCCGGCGGCTTGAGACGTTGACCGCGATACTCGTCAAACGCCTGCTGGCGGAACACTTCTTCCGTACGGCGAATACCATCGCGCATGGCGCGGCGATCATTTTCCGCTTCCAGATAGTTTGGCTGCAGCAGCGGCGCGTCCAGCGGATTAAGAGACTTGAGCGCGAGATAGCCGCGGCTTTCAGGACGGGTTGGATACATGACGCAGGAGAAGCCATGCTTGTCGGTGATGCCGTCTCGGCCATGCGGATCACCCATGGCAACACTTACATAGTGCAGCTGAATGTCCGGCAGATCGAGGTCAGGACGGGTCTTGAAGAATGCCCCGGCTGCCGTCGGCGGATAGGACGCATCACCGGTGCCGAACAGGAGATAGGACAGGCCGGCCTTGATACGGTTCAAGGGTGACGCGGCGCGGTGCAGCGTCACATCCTGTGTGCATTCAAACTGGCTTACGACGCCAAGATGATCCTGCAGGTTCTGACCGACACCCTTGAGGTCGGACACAACATCAATGCCCCACCTGCGCAGATAGTCAGCGTCACCAATGCCTGACAGCAAAAGGAGTTGCGGTGAATTGATGGCACCACCGGACAGGATCAGTTCCTTGTCCACCTGCACCTGCTTGGTTTCACCATCCTGCACATATTCAATGCCGGAGACCTTGCTGCCATTGAACAGGATGCGCGTTGTGTGCGCACCGGTTTCCGCCACCAGATTGTCACGATCAAGCGCAGGCACCAGATAGGCCTGAGCTGCGGAGCAACGCTTCGATCCCTTGATCGTGTGCTCGTAACGGGCAAAGCCTTCCTGCTGCGCGCCGTTGAAATCGTCCGTTGCCGGATGACCTGCCTGCTGGCCGGCCTCTACAAAGACATCCATCAGAACATCATTTGTGCGGCTGGATTTTTGCACATGCAGTGGGCCGTCATGACCGTGGAACGTCGTGTCATCGCGGTTGGAATGCTCGGCCTTCTTGAAGTACGGCAGGCAATCCGCATAGGCCCAGCCGGGGTTCCCGAGCTGACGCCACAAATCGTAGTCACGCGCATGGCCGCGCGTATACACCATGGCGTTGATCGATGAGGACCCGCCCCAGCCACGGCCCCGTGGCCAGAAAAGCTTGCGGTTGTTGAGGTGCGGCTGACCTTCGGTTTCATAGCCCCAGTTGTGGTCATTCTTGTTGCCGACGAGCTGCGAGTACCCGGCGGGCATATGAATGAAGGTATTTTTGTCCTTGGGCCCGGCTTCCAGGATCAGGACCCTTGCCCCCTCATCCTCGCTCAAACGGTTCGCAAGCACGCAGCCTGCACTGCCGGCGCCCACAATCACATAATCAAAAGCTTCCATCGGTTTCCTGCCTTTACTGCAAAGGCGCGCGTCACTCTTTGGCTGTCCCAAATGAGCCGCGCTGCCCTACGCGCCATATAGTCGACGCGGCTGCCCATTTCGAGCAGCCGCGCCAAATCACGTCGGTGACCATACCGTAAAAGGTGACGCCTGCGTCAAGTTCTTTTTGACATCACGTCAATAGGCGGCGGATAGTCCCAGTTTGCCTACGGAACCAGCTGGATTTCCACCCGGCGGTTAAGCGCCTCGCGAACATTGTCGCCTGTCTGAACCGCCAGCTGTGTCTCCCCATAGGCAATCACACGGATCGCATCAGGCAGAGCGCCCAGCTCGACCATGGTGGCTTTCACAGCCTCTGCACGGCGCAGCGACAGGGCATCATTGTAGGACGCACTGCCGGACGTATCCGTGTGGCCGCCAAGAACAATCTCACCATGGCCACCCGTGCGGGCGGTTTCCATGGCCGTGCCGATGACGTCCAGGGCGTCTGCACGCAGGAACCACTCATCAAAGCCAAAATAGGATGTGAAGTTGGCAGGATCAGGAAGCGTCACCTGCACCGGTGGCGGGGCAATGGCTGCTTCAAGGGCTGCGATGCTTGAATTGAATTCCGACTGGCAGCGCGAGACCGAAGCGGCATCGGAGTCAGGATCAATCGCCCGCAGGTACCAGCAATCAAAAGCCGCCTGCGCGTTGGCGGCCTGAACCGGCGCAGACGTACGACCCGACGACAGTGCGCTGGTCAGGCGGCCGCGCGCCGCATCAAACGTGGCGATGGAGCCGCTGCCTGGCTGGAGAGCGCCGGACACAGGTACAACGGGAGCCACGACCGTTCCCTGCGCGGCGGCAATGGCGCGTGAGGCAAAGGCGTTGGACAGCTCTTCGTTATCTTCCTCGTAGGCCCGGGCGGAATGATTGAGATAGGCATCATAGAGCGCCTGTGTGAAAGGATCGCCCGAGGGCGTCATCTCACGGGCATCGTCCAGCTGATAGCTGGCGCAGGAAGACAGAAACACAGCAATCGCCACAAAGGCCGCATGCCGAATATTCAAACCAAATAGCTGACGCATGTTCTTATGGATCCCCAACGCGAGCGTTAACCGTAATTGCCGGGGACAGTATCAGCGCGCGGCCACCGCGCCAATGGCGGAGTTCAGCCTTAAATCCCGCCCTAGAACTCTTCTTTGTAGGGCCGAAGGTCGAGCTCAAGCGTCCATGTGCTGGCGTGCTGCATATGCAGGTTCCAGTATTCAGCGGCCACCGCGTCCACGTTCAGGCCGCCGTCTTCGCCTTTGGCTTCAAGGTACTCAGCGAAGCGGGACTTGAGCTGCGCGCCGTCGACGCCGCCGTCAATAACTGCGTGGCCCACATGCAATCCGCGCTTACCGAACTCACGCGCCATACCATGTGCCAGCGCACGCTCGGCAGCCTTGGCCGACGCAAAAGCCGTGAAGGGCGGCCGCGCCCGCATGGATGCCGTCGCACCCGTGAAAATCAGCGTTGCCTGGGTGTCGCGTACGCCCTCGCCTTCCGGCAGAACCCGCTGCGCCATTTCGCGTCCGACGAGGAATCCGCCAAACGCACACAGGCGCCACAAGCCTTCGAAGAAGTCGTCCGACATCTCGGTAAGGGGGCTGAACCGGTTGTTGCCGGCGTTATAGACGACCAGATCAGGCTTCCCGGCCCCCTGCTCTGCGGTATCAAACATCCGCTTCACATCATCAGTCTTGGTGGTATCTGCGACAATGGCCGTGGCCTTGCCGCCTGCGGCTTCGATTTCGCTCACCACCACATCAAGCTTTGCCTGCGTGCGACCCGCGACATAGACGTGCAGACCTTCAGCCGCAGCACGCCGCGCAATCGCGCCACCGATACCCTCGGATGCGCCAACACCAACGATGAGCGCCACTGAACCTTTTTCGATTTTCATTCGATTTTCCCCCTGCTCTGGTTGGCAGTACGACCTGTTAACGCGTTGCTTACCCTGAAAGTCCAGCTGCGCCGCCATACGAAGCCCGTTCTGATTCCGAACCCACATATTGGGGCACTCAGGCGCCTTCGCCACAAAAATCTGCACCCGCAAATGCAACCTGCCGTTAACCCGCCCCGTGAAACCATCACGTACCGACATTCAACGACAACGCCCCAAGCGGGCGGGAGCGACAAAATGGGCAGCATGGCAGAAATCGAGCACGACGAGCGCCGCACATATCAGCGGATTCCCGTTGGCTATACGTCGCGTTGCCTGATGCCCGATGGCGGTGAATACGAAGGCCTGGTGTCCAACATCTCCGCGTGCGGCTGCTACATCGAGCTTGATGCTTTCGCCACACGACCGGACCCCGCCCAGCGTGTGGTGGCCTATGTGGACAAGCTCGGTCGCTTCGAAGGCATCGTTGTGCGCAGTGCCGAAGACGGCTTTGCCCTTGAGCTCGAAATGACACCGCCAAAGCGTGAGCGCTTCGCAGCCATGCTGGCCAAGGTCGCTAATGGTGACCAGGCCGCCCTTGAAGAAATTCGCCGCCATCCCCGCGTGGACGCTGCTGACAAACCCACCACACTGACCCTGGCCAACGGGTCAACCGGCAGCTGCAAGATCATCGACATGTCGTTGAGCGGCGCGTCCGTTGAAACCCACCTGCGCCCCACCATCGGTGTGTATGTGGAACTCGGCCGCATGCGCGGTCGCGTGGTGCGCCACCATGAAAACGGTTTTGCGGTTGAGTTCGCCGAAGTGGCGCCAACGCCCAAGGCCGTAATGCGCCACTTCGAGCCGGCTCATCAGACCATGTAGCCCCTCACACCTGAGACCTCACTTTGAAGTCTCATGGTGAGTAGGCCTGCGGCGTTTTCACGTGCACGGCCACAAAAATGCCACTGGACCTATCACGCTTGAGGCCAGTAGCGTCCGGCCTATGACATCGATTCATTCTGCCCCATCCCGGACTGCCCCTTTGCTGGCTGCCCCGTTCCTGGCTGCTGTAGTCGGCCTCACGGTGATGGCCGCCACGATGGCAGGTGCCAAGCCAGCGCATGCAGCGGCGGATGCCTGTGGCAAGGACCGCCACAGCATCGCATCCGTCCAGATTGAAAACGATCTGTTCGGCAATGGCGCGGACCGCAACTACACCCACGGAACGGCAGCTACGTTTGTGTCTGCGGGACCCGTGCCGCAAATCCTCAAGGATGTGGGTGAAGGCACACCCGGATTTCGCAACAGCGACCGGATGCAGTTCTCTGTCTCTTTGGGACAGTCCATCTTCACCCCCGACGACATTTCCGTTCCCACGCTGCAACGTGACGACCGGCCCTATGCAGGCTGGCTCAACATGGGCTTTGGCGTTGTCGCCTTCCATGATGGTTGCGACGGCGAGCCGGGACGCATCGACTCCCTTGAGATTGCCATAGGCGTCGTCGGTCCATGGTCCCAGGCCGATGATGTTCAAATCACCTGGCACGACTGGATTGATACTGTGGAGCCGCGCGGCTGGAGCAACCAGCTGAAGAACGAACCCGGCATCGTCCTCACCTATGAGCGCCGCCTGCCACGCTCGATTGATGTGCAGTGGATTGAAGACGCGCTGCCGTTTCGCCTTGAGGCGGACGCAACACCGCATTTCGGTTTCTCGGCCGGCAACATTTTCACCCATGCGGTGGCCGGTGCAACGCTGCGGGTGGGCACGGATCTCAGGTCAACCGACGGGGTTCCGCGCATACGTCCAAGCCTGCCGGGCTCTGCCTATTTCGAACCAAGCGACAGCATCGACTGGCAGCTGTTTGCCGGAACCGAAGTGCGTGCTGTCGCCCGCAACATCTTTCTGGACGGCAATACCTTCCGCAAAAGCCACCGGGTGAAAAAAGAGCCGGTGGTGGTTGATTTCCAGGCTGGCCTGTCCGTCACCGTTGGCCCGGCCCGCGTCAGCTTCACGAACATCTGGCGCAGCAAGGAATTCGTGAAACAGGACGCATGGGACGAATTCGGCTCGATTTCCGCCGCTTTTCACTTTTAGGCAGACCTGACACAGGCCCGCGACCCGTTTCGCAGGCAAAATGTCGCCAAATTGGGCTAGAATAAAGCGTGTGCATGACTGTCCTCGCTTAGGAGAAGACCATGACCTTGAGCTTCAAGTCGTTGACCACCGGGTTTCTGGCCCTTGTAGGCGCCATAGCTATCCTCACCGCGGCGCCCAACGCGGCGCGCGCAGAATGCAGCGATACCAATACAGGCGGCATAGTAGGCGGGATCGCCGGCGCGGCCCTTGGCGGCTGGCTCGGCTCCCAGTTTGGCTCCGGCAGCGGCAAGACCGCGGCAACCATTGGCGGCGTGGTGCTGGGCGGCATCGCTGGCAATCAGCTCGGCAAGAACCTCACCTGCGAAGACGAAGAATATGTCGAGGACACCACCTACGAGTCTTTGGAGTCCGGCGAAGACGTCGCCTGGAGCAATCAGGAGAGCGGCAATTACGGCCATGTGCGCCCCGGCGAGGCCTACACCAATGCGCAGGGCCTTGAGTGCCGGACATTCGAGCAGGAAATCTATGTGGACGGCCGCCCCGTGAAGGACACAGGAACCGCATGCAAGCAGCCCGACGGCTCCTGGCAGATCAGTTCCTAAGGCGTAAATCCGGGCGCCGGCTGATCGGCTGCAAGACGACCTAGGTCTGTCTAAGCACTCGCAACAACGCCAAACACATCTGGGTCCGAAGGGTTGAGACCAAACCCGTCGGTAAATGTGACGCTCCCGAAACCGGCGCGCGTCAACTGCTCTGTGATCGTGTCTTTGGAGTAGTACTGCAGCCAGTTGAAGACGTCCCACGTCCTGTCTTCTTCAATGACCGTGTAGCGATCCAGAGAAATAAGCTCGGTGTCATACCTGAAGGTGTGCTTGAAGGCGAAGTAGTCACCGGCGGCCCAGAAC
>JBCBUN010000020.1:0-12256 GCA_039818145.1 Pseudomonadota bacterium | reverse complement strand
CGATCTCGCTGTGGGACCAGCCCTTGAAGAAGGCCAGTTTAATCAACTCCGCTTGCTCCTCCGGCAGGGTTTCGAGCGCCGCCCGCACTTTGATTTCCCGCTCGCCTGCCGCCACAGCCTCATCCGGCTGCTCCGCCTCTGAGGGCAGCAGCAGGGGGTCATCCGGGTCATAATCAGGAAATCTGTCGCGTCGCAGCACATCGATGCGCCGGTTGCGCGCAATCGTGTAGAGCCACGTGGAGACCGATGATTGCTTGCGGTCAAACTGTCCGGCCTTGCGCCAGACCGTGATCATCACTTCCTGGGACAGTTCTTCAGCCAGCGGTTCGCCGGAGCCGAGTTTCATCAAATAGCCCTTGAGGCGGGGCGCGAAATAGTCAAACAGGGTCGCAAATGCCTGTTTGTCCTGCCGCGCTGCAACCGCCTCAATGCAGTCTGCCATGGCCTCTCGGTCGTAGCCGCCGGTTTTCCCTGCGCCTTCCGATTTGGCACTCGTTTGTGACGTCGCCACGTTCACCCGTTGTTTATCCTCATCGACCGTCTGCCCTGCATCTCGCCCGACAAAGTCGGGGCCAGGACAGCGGCACTTACTCAATCACGACGCAGAGCCACGAAAACGCCATGTTCCCTGCGCACTATTTCATTATTCAACGCCACTCTTGTAGCAGACGCAACGCCCCAATACGCGGCATACTTACTATCTTGACCCGGCATACTTACCATCTTGCTACCGCAATCCCCCGATCAGGCATCTGCGGTCTTGAAGGCAGGATTGCCGGGCGCTGGTGACATTGACCGCCGAACAGCGATAAGAAGGGGCAATTGATGGCAAATGCCCATGGTTTAAGAGGATGTTTCCGCGCATGACACGCCCAGCCTTTCCGATCCGTTCTGTCCGCGCCTCAGCACTGGGGGCCGCTTTGGTAGGCGCAGCCTTGATGCTGCTCCCGACCAAGGGCGCTCTTGCAGCAGAACCCGTTCCCCTCGGCACCTTCACCGACTGGCGTGCCTACAAGGTCTCCAATGGCCCCAACACCATCTGCTATGCCCTGAGCCAGCCCAAGGACACGGCCCCCAAAAACGTCAGGCGCGGCCAGATCTACGTCATGGTCGCCAACTGGCCTAGCCGCAATGTGAAGGGCGAAGTCAGCGTTGTCGCCGGCTACCCCTACAAGAAGGGCAGCAACGTCACAGCAGATGTGGATGGTGCCAAGCACACCCTCTTCACGGAAAACGACGCTCAGAATGAAGGCGGCGCCTGGGTCCAGGACCGTGCCAGCGAACGCAAACTGGTGTCAGCCATGAAACGGGGCAACTCCCTGCGGGTTCAGGGCACGTCCGGTCGCGGCACGCTGACAACTGACCGGTATTCTCTATCCGGCGTCACCGCTGCCATCAAAGCCATCGACGAAGGCTGCAAGTAAGGCACCCAGACAAGACATCCATGTCCACCCAGCCGCTTGATATCGCCCGCGCCAACCCCAATGCCCCCACCATCACCGGTGGCGTGGTAGCGGCGCCCGTGCGCCCATCGCTCATCGGGCAGTCACGCAAGGCGCTGGTCAAGACACTTGAATGCATTGGTCTTCCCAACCGGGAAAGCCGCATGCGTGCCAGTCAGATCTACAACTGGCTCTATGTGCGCGGTGTCACGTCCTTTGATGACATGACAAACATCTCCAAGGCCGTGCGGGCACAGCTGACAGAGGCGTTTGACATCAGCCGCATGGAAATCGTCAGTGAACAGATTTCCACCGACGGCACCCGCAAATGGCTGATCCGCCTCGCAGACGGCAACGAAGTCGAGACCGTGTTCATCCCTGAGCCCGGGCGCGGCACGCTGTGCGTTTCCTCGCAGGTCGGCTGCACCCTCACCTGCACCTTCTGCCACACCGGCACGCAACGGCTGGTGCGCAATCTCACGGCCGGTGAGATCGTCGGTCAGGTGCTGATTGCCCGCGACAGTCTGGGTGAATGGCCCGAGGTGAATGCATCCCTCACCAACCAGCCCCGCACCCTGACCAATGTGGTGATGATGGGCATGGGCGAGCCGCTCTACAATTTCGACCATGTGCGCGATGCCCTGGAACTGGTATCCGACGGCGACGGCCTGTCCATCTCCAAGCGCCGTATCACCCTCTCCACGTCCGGCGTCGTGCCGGAGATTGAGCGCTGCGGTGCTGAAATGGGCGTCATGCTCGCCATCTCCCTGCATGCAGCGCGTGATGACGTGCGCGATGTCCTCGTGCCCATCAACAAGAAGTACCCGATCAAGGAGCTTCTGCGCGCGTGTCGCCATTATCCCGGCCTGTCCAATGCCCGCCGCATCACCTTTGAATATGTGATGCTGAAAGACATCAACGACAGCGACAAGGATGCCCGCGACCTGGTGAAGCTGCTGCGCGGCATTCCCGCCAAGATCAACCTGATCCCGTTCAACCCCTGGCCCGGCTCGGATTATGAATGTTCGGACTGGGACCGGATCGAAGCCTTTGCGGAAATCATCAACAATGCGGGCTACGCCAGCCCCGTCCGCACCCCGCGCGGCCGGGATATCCTTGCTGCCTGCGGCCAGCTCAAATCTGAGAGCGAAAAAGAACGCGCCTCTGTCCGCCACGCGCGCGAACGTGCGGAAGCAGCGCAGGCTGCTGCCGACACGCCTGCTGCGGACCTGCCTGCCTAAGCCAGACGCGCACAAGCCTCTTGGCGTCAGACGCCTCCCCTCCTAAAGTCCCGACATGACTTAGGGCCTTGCAGCAAGGCCGAACGACCGGGGGATCGTTGTCCATGACTGACCCAATCAAGCACATCACCATTGTGGGTGGCGGCACGGCAGGGTGGTTTACCGCCAACATGCTGTCTGTGTTTTTCGGACTGCAGAAGAACCATCCGGCCAATCGGATGCGCATTACACTGATTGAAAGCCCGAACATCCCCACCGTGGGAGTCGGCGAGGCCACCGTCCCCTCCATGTCCCTGTCGCTTCAGCAAACGGGCATCTCCGAGACGGAATTCTTCAAGACCTGCAATGCCTCTTTCAAACTGGGCGTGGATTTTGCGAACTGGAACGTGGACGCCAAGGGCAAGCCCTTCAGTTACATCAATCCGTTCAATACCGGGCATCGCGTGGGCGGCATCGATCCCGGCTACTACTACGGGCGCTATGGCGGCAGTGGTGCGAGCTTCGCGCAGACCCTCTCCCCTGCCCAGGACCTCGGCATGAGGCGCAAGGGGCCGCGCCCACTTGGCTCCAAGCCGTTCACTGAACCGGTCAGCTACGCCTACCATCTGGACGCAGGCCTGTTTGCCAAGATGCTGCAGGGCGTCAGCGTGGCCCGTGGCGTCGAACATGTGCTGGACGACATGGTGGGTGTAGAGCATGCCGAAGACGGCCGCATCGCCGCCATCAATCTGAAGGAAACAGGCCGCCACGACGTGGAGCTGGTGATCGACTGCACCGGCTTCAAAGGCCTACTCATCAACGGCGCGCTGAATGAACCTTTCATTTCCTACGACAAATATCTGGCCAATGACCGCGCCATGGCCGTGCAGATTCCCCATCCGGAGCAAACTGCTGACGGTCCAACATTCATTGAACCCGTGACCCGCTCTACCGCGCTGGGCGCCGGCTGGAGCTGGCGCGTGCCGCTCTTCAACCGCATCGGCACAGGCTATGTCTATTCGTCCGCCCACCGCAGCGATGACGAAGCCCGCGACGAGTTCCTCAAGCTCCTGGGCGATGCGGGCAAGGACGCAGAACCCCGCGTCATTCCCATGCGTGTCGGCCGCACCCGCAACACCTGGGTCAAGAACTGCATTGCCATCGGCCTGTCCGGTGGTTTCATCGAACCGCTTGAGTCCACCGCCATCTACATGATCGAGATGGCCGTGCGCTGGCTCATTGCCTACTTCCCGGATCGTTCGTACCCGGACAGCCTGCGCAACCGGTACAACGAGGTGGCATCCGGCCTCTATGACGAAGTGCGTGATTTCATTTGCCTGCACTATGCCCTGGGCAATCGCACGGACAGCCAGTACTGGATTGATGCCCGTGAAGAACTCGAAGTGCCCGATTCCCTGGCAGAAAATATAGAAGTCTGGAAACACACCATGCCGGTGAAGACGGACCTCAAGTCGCAGCACCTGTTTTCGCCCGAGGTCTATACCGCCGTCCTGCAGGGCAAACGCATCTACCAGATGCGCGATGACTGGGACGCCGGCCTGAGCCTCAATCTCAATCGTGACATGTGGCGCAAGCATGTGAGCGGCCAGCGCAACAAGATCAGCCAGTATGTCAAAGCCATGCCGGACCACGTCGCGCTGCTCCGCCAGATCCGCGGCGAAACGCAGGCCAAGGACGCCCCAAGCCCGCTGATGGGCAACATGCAGAAGCTGCCGGGCCAACAGGCACCCATCCAACAAGGATCCGTACCCCTGCCGGGCCTCGGCACTCGACGGACCCCGGTCATCAAAACGCCCATTGCAACCGCTGATGCAGGCGATGGCAACCTGCTCTAGGGTCAGACGCGCGCATCTGTCCATCTTGCGCTTGCAGCCGCAATCCGTATGATCCCGCGCTTCTTGCTGCGCCGCACAATTCAACCGGATTGAGCCGCGTTGCCCCCGTATCGCTAGTCGCAGGACAGGACCCAATGCCGGGCCTTCGCCCCATGACCGCACATCCGCTGCGCCAGCAGCTCAATGACGAGGTGCATTCGCGCCCGTCCGCGGATGTGCATGCGCCCATGATGGTGACGCAGATTTCCGTCATTACCGGCGAAACCGGCGCTGAAGCGGAACGGGCCCTGCTGCGCGAACTGGCAGACGAAATGGGCGTTGAGGCCCCCGCTACGTTCGGCAATCATCTGGCTATTGATCTGGGAACGGACGATACGGCCCTGCATCTGGTCTGGGAGCGCCATACGGAGTTCTCGACCTATGCCTTCTCCCGCCGGTGCAGCGCCTCACCGGACGCGGACATCCCAGACCTTGGCCGCCCGTTCAAGACACCACCTCTCTCCGGCATTCCCGAAGGCTGGCGTGCACGAATTCCTGGCGAGGTTCTCGTCGGCATCAACCTGCTGGCAATCCCCGGCAACGCGTCCGACATCGAAGCGCGCCTGCCTGAAGCTTTCGGTAACGGAAAGTGCGTGGGCGCGGGCATGTCCGGCGGCCGGGCAAGTGCCTGGACAGACTTCCAGCTGCATGACGACGGCATGAGCCGCATCATTGTGGCCAACCAGACTTTGCGCCCGGGCCGTCTGGGCCGCCTCATCCAGCGCCTGCTGGATGTGGAGACCTATCGCATGATGGCGCTGCTGGCCTTCCCCTTGGCCCGCGACCTGACGCCGGATCTGGGGTCCATTGAAACCGAGCTGTCCACGCTGGCAGCAGAAACGGCTCGCATTCAAAACCTCGAAGACGAGCAACGGCTGCTGGCTCAGCTCTCCACCCTGGCCGCCCGTGCCGAGGACCTTGCCGCCCGCAGCCACTACCGCTTCTCCGCCGCCCGCGCCTACCACCAGCTTGTGGAGCGGCGCATCAGCGAATTGGACGAGGTAAAGCGCGAAGGCCTGCAACAGATCGGCACCTTCATGGAACGTCGCCTTGGCCCCGCCATGCGAACCTGCACCGCTGTGGCAGATCGGCTGGAGGCTGTCTCTGTGCGCATCTCGCGCGCGTCCAGCCTGTTGAACACCCGCGTTGAAGTGGCCCTGCAGGAGCAAAACCAGAGCCTGCTACGCTCCATGGAAGGGCGCGCCCGACTGCAACTGCGCTTGCAGGAAACGGTCGAAGGCCTCTCGGCGGTTGCCATCACTTACTATTTGGTTGGCCTCATTGCCTATGTGCTCAAGGCCTTGGAAAAAGCAGGTCAGCCCATCAACCCGACACTGGCAACCGGCGCTCTGGCCCCGTTTGTGCTGATGGGTGCCTACATTGCCGTGCGCCAGATACGCAAACGCGTCACGCGCAGCGGCGTTGGAGGCGATCTGTAAAGGACCGCCCCCAACCTGGCCTGACTGTGCGGCCTATTTCGGAGCCGCGGCGTCCGAGTACTGCGCTGCAAACTCCGCCGATGGCGGAATGATCTTGATGACATCCACAAGATTTCCGTCCGGGTCCTGCATGATGAAGTGACGCTGGCCAAAGTCCTCATCCCGCAATGTCAGCAGGATGGGCGCCCCCTGTGCGGTCATCGCCTCATACAGCGCGTCCACATCATCCGTTTCAAAATTCATCAGCCGGGGAGCCGCGACACCGCGATGTCCCTCGGGCATCGTTTCATGGCCCTCAACAATGATTGCCAGATTGCCCGGCCCTCCACCCGAGCCGTCTCCGGCTGTCAGATGCACATACCAGTCGGAGTCGAACGCCGTTTGGAGCCCGAAGGCGTCTCGGTAAAAGGCTGTCAGCCGGGCCACATCCTTGGTGGCGATGACAGGGTAGATGCTTGCAATGGTCATCGTGGTTCTCCTGCTTGGACCTGCCCAAAGGTCAGGTTCGGGGTCATGTTCGCGGTCGTGTTGGGCGAATTTTGGAAACAGACAGTCTGTTTGTTTTATCGATATACAAACAGGCAGACTGTTTGTAAAGTAGCACAGTAGATTTTTTTAAAGACGCACCGCTCCATGGCCAGCAACGAACAACGCACCGCAAGAACCCGCGCCGCCCTCATCAAGGCGGCCCGCGCCGAATTTGCCGCCGACGGCTATGCAGATGCAGCGACCACCGCCATTGTCACCCGCGCAGGCGCCACGCGCGGCGCCATGTATCACCATTTCAAGGACAAGCTGGCCCTATTTGACGCCGTGGTGGAGGCAGAGGACGCCCGCCTCGCCGCCCTAATTGATTCAGAAACCGTGGACATGCCCGATGCCTACAAGAGCCTGATGCACGGCATCGGCATCTATCTGGACAATGCAACAAGCCCCGCCACCCGCCGCATCCTGATGCTCGATGGTCCGTCGGCTCTGGGCTGGAAACGCTGGCGTGAGATCCAGTCACACAATTCCCTGCGCACCCTGAGGGAGGGGCTTGAGGCGGCCCAGGCACAGGGCACTCTCAACAAGTCCCTGTCGGTACCGGTCGCAGCGTCGCTCTTTGCCGCCGCACTCGACGAAGCCGTGCACGTCATTGCAGAGGCAAAGAACCGCAAGGCCGCACGAGACGACGCCATCAACGCCGCAGAAGCGATGCTGCAGGGTATGCAGGCTTAAGCGGGATCAACGCCGGCCGCGCGCGCCACAAAACCACAGATTTCTGACGCTAGAGTTTCAGCCTCCGGCAGCGGGGAGAGCGTCAGCGCCTCACTCAGACCCGCCATCACGCCACCCAGGATCATCGTCACCAGCAGGTGCGGGTCGAGAGTTGGCGCGATGTCCCCCGCCTTTTGAGCCTGTGCAATGTTGAGCGCGCCCAGCCGGTTTATGCGCCGCGCCCTGTCGAAGCTTTCTGATCCCAGGGAAGGATCGTTCTGCACCGACCCGACGACCAGCAGCGCCACAGGGTCATCGTAGAAGAAATGCACCAGGTCGCGAATACGCGCCGTCTCCCTGTCGATCCAGCGCTCTCCCTGATACGGCACCGCAATGATCGCATCGTCGAGCCGGGCATAGAAATCCTCGACCACCGCATTGAGCAGCCCGGCCTTGTTGCCAAAATGGTAGTGCGCAAGGGCAGTGGATACGCCTGCATGTCTGGCAACGTCTGCCATTTCGAGATCACCGCGCCGCTCGACCAGGACCTCGCCTGCAGCCGCAATCAGAAGTCGTTTCGTCTCCTTGGCAGGTCGGCGCACTCTTTTTTTGGGCGCAGTCATCCTCGCCGGCTAGTCCTCGAGAGTTCGCTTGGGGTGCATGCCGTCCACCATGCCGATGAAGGGCGGATAGATGCTGTATCCCATCATCCGTTTCATGTCTTCGGACAGCCCGCGCACAGTCTCCTTGGAAAGGGACAGGAAATAGTTTTCCTGCGTCCGTAGCCATGGCTCGCAATACTGACAGGTGACGCCAAGGCGGGCGGCATCGGAACCATTGGCTCCGCCGCCGTGCCAAAGCGTTCCGGGATAAAAGACAACCGATCCTTCAGGCATGATCGCCTTGCGGCTTTCGTCACCGGGCCCGGGCAGGCGGCCTTGCTGCCAGGCTTCACTGTTAGGCACAACCACGGTTGCCCCATTGTCTTCCGTAAACGGATCAATGGCCCAGACGACGGCAGCACTCAGTGCCGCACGGGGCCGAGGCACCGGATAAAACCCGTCATCGGTGTGCAGGGCCTGGCTCGTTTCACCGGGCAGGATGTTGATGACCTGACACTGCGACAGCAGATAGCCGGGCATCAGATACTGGTCCAGCAAGGCCAGCACGCGCGGATGCTCGATGAGCGGATCAGTAATACGGGTCTTTTCCGGCACGGCATAAAGCCGCTGTGTCAGGTGCCCTTCAAATTCATTGCGGCCCCTGTGGTCGAGCTTCTCTTTCAGCTCCGCCTTGATTTTCGCGATTTCAGCGTCTGTCAGCAGGCTCTCGATGATGACGTATCCATCTCGCTCAAGCGCTGCCAGGTCCCGTTGAAGTTCCTGCGGATCAACCTTTTCAATCGCGGTGCTGTAGGTCGCCTTATGGGTCGCCGCATGGTCCCGCCGACCATAATCGCTCATCTGCTCAACACGATTTGCCATCACACCACCTCCTTACTGATTGCAAATCAGTAACAGGCAGCACGGCTCCCCGTCAAGCAGCGTCGCCACAGATGCGCGGCATCTGCGCCCGCAACGCCTCGGACATGTGATCCATGAAAGCGCGCACCCGCGCTGTCTTGCGCAAGTCCGAATGGGTCAACAGCCAGATGTCGTACGCCTTCTCGCTCCTGTCAGGGAACACGCGCGTCAGGCCGGGATCATCAAGGGCGGCCATAAAGGGAAGCCGCGCAATGCCACCACCGGCACGGACCAGCGCTGCAATGTGCAGGGGGTCGCTCGCCGTCAGCGTTGCGCGGGAGTGCGGCAACTCCGCCCGCAACCAGGGCACATCCACCGCATTGTCCCGCCGCCCGTTGTACCCAAGCATCGGCGGCATGCTCGCCAGATAGGCGTCAACACCTCCTGCGGCCTCCACCGCTTTGGTGCCGGCAAAAAAGCCATAGCCAATTGGCCCGAACTTCTGCCCCACAAGGGTTTCCGGCGGATTGTTGGTCACCCGCACCACTACGTCAGCCTCTCGCCGGTCCAGATTGGCGGATATCGACGTCCCAAGAACTTCGATGGTCACGTCCGGATAGGCGTCACTGAACCCGACAATCGCATCCTGCAGCAGACTGAGACCGACCAGCGGATTGATCGACACCCGCAAGGTGCCTGTGAGCGCCAGGTCGCGCCCGGCGATACGCCGCAAAGCCACCGCCGCCGCATCATCCATCCGCGCCGCAGACGCAGCCAGGTCTTCTCCTGCAGCCGTCAGTTCAACGGCCCCCGACGCCGGTCGATCAAACAGCCGAACGCCCAGCTGTTGCTCCAGACGGCCCAGCCGCCGCGACAGGGTGGCATGCCCCAGCCCCAGGGTTACAGCCGCCTTGCGCAAACTTCCCGACCGCCCCACGGCCAGAACCAGTTTAAGGTCATCCCAGGACGGATCGAAGGGCGCATGTATTCCGGTTTGTTTTTGGACCATTACGGTGCTCTATTTCTGTCTTATGGACTGAAAACGAAACACCTACATCGGTGGTCCGGGGCGGTCCATCAAGTGACACGCCCCAAAAAGGCTCATTTTAGGGAGGTCCGGCACATGCCAGACGCAATGACCACGACCATGACACTTCCAGTCATCTCCGCTGCCCTCGCGGGCGTCATCCTCATCCTTCAGCAGATCCTGATGCTCGCCACAGGCACCCGCCGCGGCAAGACCGGACAGGGTGTCGGCGTCGGCGGCGATGTCGAGCTTGAACGGCTGGCGCGGCGCCATGGCAATCTGGCTGAGAACTCCGGCATCTTCATCGCCTCGCTGGCGTTGCTTGAACTGCTGATCGGCTCCGGCATGACTGTGCAGATTCTGGCTCTCGTCTTTCTGGTTGCCCGCCTGTCCCATGCCCTCGGGTTCAGCACCCTGCGCGGCTCCCATGGCAAGATTGATGGTGAAAATGCGCCGGGTTCCGTCCTTTTTGTGGCCCTGCGGGCAGGTGGCGCCACCCTCACAGCCCTCTCTGGCATCGCCCTTGGCGGCTTCATTCTGGTCAATGTCTGGGGCTATCTGCCCTTCTAGGGCGCAGACGCATTTCTGGCCTGAGAATTCGGAAGTACCAAAGCGTTTTCAGGATAAGTGGGCACCGGTTATCCGGTTCGAAAACGCGGCAAACAAAGAATCTGGGGCCGGTTTTGATCAATCAAAACCGAAACTGCCCCAGACCCTTTGACAAACGCCGCCAGACGCGCAAAACCCCGCGCACGGACATCGTTTCCGATAGACTTCAATTTCCGATGCGCGGGGCAAGACCAAAAATGAGCGTGACCGACGTCAAGAAGGTGGTGCTCGCCTATTCAGGCGGGCTCGACACTTCCATCATGCTGAAATGGCTGAAGGAGACCTACGACTGCGAGGTCGTGACCTTCACGGCTGATCTGGGCCAGGGCGAAGAGCTGGAACCGGCCCGCCAGAAGGCTGAGATGTTTGGCATCAAGGATATCTACATTGAAGATGTCCGCGAAGAGTTCGTGGCCGACTACGTCTACCCAATGATGCGCGCCAACGCCCTTTACGAAGGTCTGTACCTGCTGGGCACCTCAATTGCCCGCCCGCTGATCGCAAAACGCCAGATCGAGATTGCTCGGGAAACCGGTGCCGATGCCGTCTGTCATGGCTCAACCGGCAAGGGCAATGACCAGGTCCGCTACGAGCTGGCCTATTACGCCCTCAACCCTGACATCAAGGTGATCGCTCCGTGGCGCGACTGGGAACTCAAGTCCCGCGAGGCCCTGATCGACTTTGCCGAGAAGCATCAGATTCCCATCGCAAAGGACAAGCGCGGCGAGGCACCGTTCTCCGTGGACGCCAACCTTCTGCACACTTCATCCGAAGGTAAGGCCCTGGAAGACCCGGCTGTAGAAGCGCCGGAATATGTCTACCAGCGCACGATTTCGCCTGAGCAGGCGCCCGACACACCGACCTATATCGAGGTCGGCTTTGAAAAGGGTGATCCCGTTTCCATCAATGGCGTTGCCATGTCTCCGGCCACGCTCCTTACCGAGCTGAACCGCTATGGCCACGATAACGGCATTGGCCGGCTCGACCTTGTTGAAAACCGCTTCGTCGGCATGAAGAGCCGCGGCATCTATGAAACACCCGGCGGCACCATCATGCTCATGGCCCATCGCGGCATTGAACAGATCACGCTGGACCGCGGCGCCGCCCACCTCAAAGATGAGCTGATGCCAAAATATGCAGAACTTGTGTATTTCGGCATGTGGTTCTCACCGGAACGCGAAATGCTGCAGGCGCTGATCGACAAAAGCCAGGAGCGGGTCAACGGCACCGTCCGGCTCAAGCTCTACAAGGGCTCGGTCGATGTTGTCGGCCGCTGGTCAGATGACTCCCTCTATTCGATGGAACACGTCACCTTTGAAGAAGATGACGTCTATGACCAGGCAGACGCGTCCGGCTTCATCAAGATCAACGCCCTGCGCCTGCGTCTCCTCGCAGACCGCAACAACCGCTCCAAGTAGCAGCAAACACAAGGCTCACAGTTATGCGTATCGAAGCCCTGTCCATCGGTGACAACCCGCCCTACGACGTCAACGTGATTGTTGAAGTGCCCGTCGGTGGTGCGCCGATCAAATATGAGTTCGACAAGCCGTCCGGCGCTCTCGTGGTGGATCGTTTCCTGAACGCGTCCATGCGCTACCCGTGCAATTACGGCTTCGTGCCACACACCCTGTCGTTGGATGGTGACCCGGTGGACGTGCTTGTTGCGGGCACCCCCGCCGTGGTGCCTGGTGCCGTCATGGCCTGCCGCCCGGTCGGCGTGCTGATGATGGAAGACGAAGCCGGCATGGATGAAAAGATCGTCGCCGTGCCGCCGTCACGCCTCAACACCTATTATGACAGCGTCCAGAACTACACGGACCTGCCCAAGATGCTGCTCGACCAGATCGAACACTTCTTCAACCACTACAAGGCGCTTGAAAAAGACAAGTGGGTGAAGCTCAACGGCTGGGGCGATGCCAGCAAGGCCCGCGGCCTCATTGAAGACGCTATCGCCAAGGCAA